>JAICUS010000102.1 GCA_025935735.1 Solirubrobacteraceae bacterium
CCGCATCGAGCCGTTCCTGCCGCGGCCACAGGTCGTGCGCCACGAGGACGGGATGTTCGACCTCGACTTCGATCGCCCGCAGTCGATCGGCCGCCTGCGCGGCTTCCAGGGCAACTACGGCGGGTTCGTGCGCTCCTACGCCTACATCCTCAGCCTCGGCGCCGACGGCCTGCAGGAGGCGTCGGAGACCGCGGTGCTCAACGCCAACTACCTGCTGGCCAAGCTGCGCGAGCTGGGCGTGACCAAGCACCTGCCGCCGGCCTACGACGAGCGCCTCTGCATGCACGAGTTCGTCCTCTCGGGCGCGCCGATGAAGCGCGAGCTCGGGCTGCGCACGCTCGACCTGGCCAAGCGGCTGCTCGACCACGGCTACCACCCGCCGACGGTCTACTTCCCGCTGCTGGTCGACGAGGCGCTGCTCGTGGAGCCGACCGAGACCGAGACCCGCGAGACCCTCGACGGCTTCGCCCAGGCGCTCAAGGACATCCTCGACGAGGGCGCCGAGGACCCGGAGATCGCCCGCCACGCGCCGTACGGCACGCCGGTCCGCCGGCTGGACGAGGCCGGCGCGGCCAAGCGCCCGGTCATCCGCCAGCCGCTGTAGCAGGCGTCAACCCCGTCTGACGCCCTAGTCGGGAAATCGGCGCACCGTTTTTCGGGACCCGATGGCCTTGGGAAGTCCGGGTGCAGTCCCAAACCCTCTCTGAGGAGGTCCCATGTCTCGTACACGCCTGGCCGCCGTGGCGGCCACGCTCACCTGCGCGTTCATGCTCGTCGGCGGAACCGGCATCGCGTCCGCGCAGACCGCTCCCGCGTCCCAGCAGCTCGGCAAGACCATCAAGGTCACCGGTGCGACCAAGAGCGGCAAGAAGCTGAACGCGAAGTACACGATCGACCGCTTCATCGCCAAGGGCAACAAGACGTACGCGCTCGGCACGCTGAAGGGCAAGATCGGCCGCACGCACTTCACCAAGCGTCACGTGAAGATGCCGGTCGCCCAGAGCACCGGTGCGGCGGCCGCGCAGGCCACCTCGTGCCAGGTCCTCGACCTCGTCATCAACCCGATCAACCTCAACCTGCTCGGGCTGGTGGTCCACACCGACACGATCCACCTGAACATCACGGCGGTCCCGGGCGCCGGGAACCTGCTCGGCAACCTGCTGTGCGGGATCCTCGGCATCCTCAACCCGCCGACGCTCCCCACCGGCGGCCTGTCCGGCGCGCAGCTCGCGCAGCTGCTCAACGCCATCCTCGGCGCGCTCACGCCGGTCCTCGGCGGATAAGGCTCGAACCGGCGGCGGGGCCTCGAGTCCCGCCGCCGGCTCGATACCCTCGGCCGGGCGAGATGATCATCTTCTCCGGCATCCAGCCCACGGGCCGCAAGCACCTGGGCAACTACATCGGGGCGATCCGCCAGTACGTCGAGGGCCAGGACCGCGGCGACCCGGCGATCTACTGCATAGTCGACCTGCACGCCACCACGGTCAGCTACGACCCCGACGAGCTGCGCCGGCGCACGCGGGACACGGCCGCGCTGCTGCTCGCCGCGGGATTGAGCCCAGACCGCTGCATCCTCTTCCGCCAGGGCGACGTGCCGGAGCACACCGAGCTCACCTGGCTGCTGTCGAGCGTCACCTCGGTGGGTGAGCTCCAGCGCATGCACCAGTTCCGCGACAAGTCCGTCGCCCAGCGCGAGCGGGTGTCCGCCGGGCTGCTCTATTACCCCGTGCTGATGGCCGCCGACGTGCTCGTCTACCGCGCGCACGAGGTCCCGGTCGGCGAGGACCAGCGCGAGCACATCGAGATCATGCGGCGCATCGCCGACAGCTTCAACCGGCGCTTCGGCGAGACGCTGGTGGTGCCCGAGGGCAACATCCCGAAGGTCGGCGCGCGCATCCTCGACCTGCAGGACCCCGCGTCGAAGATGTCCACCTCGAGCGAGTCCGACAAGGGCCGGATCTACGTGGACGAGGAGCGCGACTCGATCGTCAAGAAGTTCAAGAGCGCGCAGACCGACTCGGGCAGCGACATCGTGCGCGCGCCCGACAAGCCCGGCATCACCAACCTCATCGAGATCCTCGCCACCGTCCGCGGGCGCACGCCCGAGGAGGTGGAGCGCGAATTCGCCGGCTCCGGCTATGGCGCCTTCAAGGTGGCGGTGGGCGAGGAGGTCGCGAATTGGCTGGCCCCGGTGCGCGCGGCCTTCCTGGAGCTGCGCGACGACACCGACCGCATCGAGGACATCCTCGAGGCCGGCGCCGAGAAGGCCCGGGCGATCGCGTCGGGTGTCGTCGCGGACGTGCGTGAAGTGATGGGCGTCGGCCCTGCGCGGCGGTCCGTCGGCCCCGCCGCCTAGCCTTCCCTCGGCGTGCTGCGCATCGCTCAACTCGAGCTCGACCTCGACGTCTTCGCCGGGCCGTTCGACCTGCTGCTCTCGCTCGTGCTGCGCGAGGAGCTCGACCTGCTGGAGGTCGACCTGGCCGAGGTCGTCGTCGCCTACCTCGACCACCTGGAGGCGGCCGACGAGCTCGACCTGGAATCGGCCACCGAGTTCCTCGTGCTGATCGCCGCGCTGCTGGAGCTCAAGTCGCGGCTGATGCTGCCCGGCGAGGAGGTCGAGGAGCTCGACGAGATGGAGCCGGCCGAGGCGGCCGAGGAGCTGCTCGCCCGGCTGCTCGAGTACGCCCGCTTCCGGGCCGCCGGCGCCCATCTGGCCGAGCGCCACGAGCACGGGCAGTCGTTCCTCTGGCGGGTGGCCAGGCTGCCCGACGGGCTGCGGCGGATGCCGGAGACCGCGGCGTACGAGCCCGCGGTGCTGGGCGAGGCGCTGGGCGGCCTGCTGCGCACGCCGCCGCCGATCGACCTCACCCACATGGCCACGCCGCGGGTCACCGTGGGCGAGCGGCTCGCCCACCTGCGCGCCCTGCTGCGCCGCGGCGCGTTCTCCTTCGACGAGGCGGTGCGCGGCGCCGACCGCGTGACGGTCTGCGTGACCGTGTTCGCCCTGCTCGAGCTCTACAAGCGCGGCGAGGCCGGCTGGGAGCAGTCCGAGCCGTTCGGCGAGATCACCGTCCACGCGGGCGAGGCGGGCGCCCGGGAGGAGGCCGCGGCGTGAGCCTCTCGCTGGTCGCCCGGGTCGAGGCACTGCTGTTCCTCGCGCCCGAGCCGGTGACCGCCGAGGAGATCGCCGACGCGCTCGGGGTGTCCGAGAGCGCCGTGGAGCGCGTATTCGACGCGCTGGAGGAGACGCTCGAGGGCCGCGGCGTCGTCCTGCGCCGCGCCGCCGGCGGCGTGCAACTCACCGCGCACCCGGAGGCCGAGGAGGCCGCCCGGCGCCTGCTCGGCCGCGCCCGCACGCCGGCGCTCACCCCCGCGCAGGCGGAGACGCTGGCGATCGTCGCCTACCTGCAGCCCGTCTCGCGCCCCGAGGTCGCCCGCATCCGCGGCGTGGCCAGCGAGTCGGCCACGGCCGCCCTGACCGAGCGCGGGCTGATCGAGGAGGCCGGCCGCTCGCAGTTCGGCGCCGTCCTCTACCGCACCACGGCGCTCTTCCTCAGGCTCTTCGGCCTCGAGTCGCCCGAGCAGCTCCCGGACCTCGCCCAATGGGATCCCAGCCCGGAGGAGGCCGCCGCGCTGCGCGACCGCCTGCTGCGCGCCGGCGAGGCCCGGGGCGAGGCTTCCGCGGCTCGCTGAACCGCGGTTTTGGGCGGCTCGGCGAACTGCTTGCTGGGTAGGGAGTGGTCAGCCCGGCCTGCGGTCAAGAACGATCGTCCCGGGTAGCGAAGCGATCACGTGCGACCGCAGCCGCGCGGTGGCCAGGAAAACGAACACCCGCGCACGGCGGCAAGGGCTCTCGCCCCCTTACCCAGCCGGCCGTTCGCTGGCGCGACGAGGCGATGAGACGGGCGCGCGCGCCAGCGACGCGCCGACGGCGGCGCCGAGGATCGCCACGATCGCGCCGAGGGAGACCGCGACCGGCAGGTGGATCAGGTCCTCGAGCAGCATCTTGGTCCCCACGAACACCAGCAGGGCCGCCAAGCCGTAGTGGAGGTAGTGGAAGCGCGCCGCGGCGCCGTCGAGCAGCACGTAGAGCGCGCGCAGGCCGAGCAGCGCGAACGCGTTGGCGGCGAAGACGAGGAACGTGTTCGTGGTGATGGCCAGCACGGCGGGGATCGAGTCGATGGCGAACACGACGTCGGCCAGCGCCACCGCGAGCAGCGCGGCCACCAGCGGCGGCACGCGCAGCCGGCGCAGGCCGGCGAGCCGCTGCGGCGGCCCGGAGTCGCCCTTGAACGCCAGCCGGATGCCGGTGGCCACGAGCAGCGCCCCCATCAGGTACAGAACCGGGTGGAAGAGCTCGATCAGCGCGATGCCGGCGACGATGAACCCGGTCCGCAGCACCAGCGCGACGACGATGCCGAACGTCAGCACGTCCGCCTGCTTGTCCCGCGGCACGGCGAAGGAGCCGATCAGCACGGCGATCACGAACACGTTGTCCAGCGAGAGCGCCTTCTCCATCAGGAAGCCGGCCCAGTAGGAGCCGGCGGCCGCGCCGCCGCCCACGGCGAGCACGACGACGCCGAACGCGACGCCGACCGCCATCCACAGCGCGCTCCAGCCCGCGGCGCCGCGCAGCGACCCCGCGCTGCGGTGGGCGAAGAACAGGTCGACGGAGAGCAGGGCGAGCAGCGCGCCGATGAGGGCGAGCCAGCCGAGAAGGGAGACGGACATATGTGGGTTCCTCCGAACGTGTCGTGACGGTCAGCGTTCGAAGGTGTCTCCCGCCGCTGGGGCGGACGCCGCGGGCCCGTGGGGGGCCGGCCTGACGACGGCGTCGCTCGAGGGATACTCCCCTTCGCCTCCCAAGGTAGCGCCTGCGCGCGCAACTTCCACCTGTGCATAGAGTTGCCGCCTCCGTGCGGACCTTCATCCTCGCGCTCGCCGCCGCGGGCGTCCTCGCCGGGCCCGCCGAGGCCGCGGACTTCAGCGTCTATCCCTCGCCCCACGCGCACTTCGCGGCGCCGGGCACGCAGATCAGCTTCCGCGGCGGCCCGCCCGCGGCGATCGGCTCGGTCAACGTGACCGGCTCGCGCAGCGGCGGTCACGCGGGCAAGCTCGAGGCCCACTCCGACGGCCAGGGCGCCAGCTTCGTCCCGGACAAGGCGTTCACCCCGGGCGAGCGGGTGACCGTCCGCACGCACGACCACATCGCCGGCGCCCGCCGGGGCGACTACGGCTTCACCATCGGGCGCCCGGCCGCCGTGTTCCCCAGCTCCTTCACGCCGCCGCGGGTGCCCAAGAGCCCGCTGCAGTCGTTCGCCAGCCGCCCCGACCTCGCGCCGCCGAAGGTCGTCGTCTCCACGCGCAAGCCCGGCGTCGCGCCCGGGCTCATCTTCGCCGCGACCAAGGCCGGCCGCGCCCACGCCGGGCCGATGATCTTCGACGAGCACGGCCGGCTCGTGTGGTTTCAGCCGACCCCCGGCCACGACATCGCCACCGACTTCCGCGTCCAGAGCTATGAGGGCCGGCCGGTGCTCACGTGGTGGCAGGGGCGCCAGTACGTGGGCGACGGCGCCGGCGTGGGGGAGATCTACGACTCCAGCTACCGGCAGGTGGCCCGCGTCCGCGCCTCGGGCGGCCTGCGCGCCGACATGCACGAGTTCCACCTGACGCCGCGGGGCACGGCGCTGATCACCGTCTACCAGCGCGACCGCGCGGACCTGCGCCGCTACGGCGGCCCGCGCGACGGCGTCGTGGTCGACGGCATCGTGCAGGAGATCGACGTCAAGACCGGGCTGCTGCTGTTCGAGTGGCACAGCCTCGACCACGTGGCGCTGTCGGAGTCCTACGTGCCGGCGCCGCCCAAGAGCCCGGCGCAGTGGGACTACTTCCACATCAACTCCGTCGACGAGGACGCGGACGGGAACGTGATCGTCTCCGGTCGCCACACCTGGACCGTCTACAAGATCGATCGCGAGACCGGCGACGTGATCTGGCGGCTCGGCGGCAAGCGCTCGGACTTCAAGCTCGGCCGGGGCGTGAAGACCTCCTGGCAGCACGACGCGCTGGTGCAGCCCGGCGGCACGCTGACGATCTTCGACAACGGCGCCGCCGCGCCCGGGCCGGCGTTCCGCAAGCACACCCGTGCGCTCACGCTGCGGCTCGACACACAGGCGAAGACCGCGACGCTGGTCAGCTCGTTCGTCCACCCGCTCGGGCTGCTCTCGCAGTCGCAGGGCAACGTCCAGCGGCTGCCCAACGGCGACGACTTCGTCGGCTACGGCTCGCGGCGCTGGTTCACCGAGTACGGCCCCACCGGCGAGGTGCTGCTGGACGGCCGGCTGGCCGCGGGCAACTCCTCCTATCGCACCTACCGCTTCCCGTGGACGGGCCGGCCGGCGGAGCTGCCCCGGGTCGTGGCCAAGGGCAAGGAGGTCAGCGTCAGCTGGAACGGCGCCACCGGCGTGGCCCGCTGGCAGCTGCTCGCCGGACCCGGCGCCGAGGGCATGACGCCGGTCGCCGACGCGCCCGCCACCGGCTTCGAGACCACGATCCCCACGTCGACGACCCAGCCGTTCGTGGCCATGCGGGCCTACGACGCGGCCGGGAACGTCCTGGCCACCAGCGCGCCCGTCAAGCTGCCGGCGGGCTAGGCCCGCGCCGCGAGCTGGCCGCAGGCCGCGTCGATGTCGCGGCCGCGGGTGAGGCGGACGGTGGCGCCCAGGCCGTGCTCCTCCAGCGCGGCCCTGAATGCGGCGATCGCCGCCCGCGAGGAGCCCTCGTACGTCGAGCCGGTCGGGTTGTAGGGGATCAGGTTGACCTTGTAGATCCGCGGGTCGAGCAGCTGCGCCAGCTGGACCGCCTGGGCGTAGCCGTCGTTGACGCCCGCGAGCATCACGTACTCGACGAACACCCGCCGGCGCTTGGCCGCGTAGTGGGCCTCGCAGGCCGCCAGCACCTCGGCCAGCGGGTGGCGGTCGTTGATCGGCATGATCTGCGAGCGCAGCGCGTCCTCGGGCGCGTGCAGCGAGAGCGCCAGGCGGATCGGCTCCGGCGCCTCGGTCAGCGCCCGGATGCCCGGCACCCAGCCGACCGTGGAGATCCCGGTGCGGCGGTGGGTGATCCCGACGTCCGGGAGCCGCCGGGCCGCGGCCAGGACGTTGTCCAGGTTCATCAGCGGCTCGCCCATCCCCATGAACACCAGGTGGTCGACCGGCTCGATGCGGCGGAAGTGCAGCACCTGGTCGACGATCTCGGAGGCGGTCAGGTTGCGGCCGAAGCGCATCTGCCCGGTGGCGCAGAACGTGCAGGTCAGCGGGCAGCCCGACTGCGAGGAGACGCAGACCGAGCGCCGGCCGTCGCGGTAGCGCATCAGCACGGCCTCGACGGGCCGGCCGTCGCGCGTGTGGAAGAGCGCCTTGACCGTGCCGTCGGAGGCGTGCGCCTCGCGTACCACCTCGAGCGTCGAGAACGGGACCTCCGCGGCCAGCCGCTCGCGCAGCGCCGCCGGCAGGTCGGTCATCTCGTCGTAGGCCGCCGCGCCGGTGGCCGCCCAGCGCCAGACCTGCCGCGCCCGGAAGGCGGGCTCGCCGGCGAGCGTCTCGTCGAGCAGCGCGAGGTCCACGGGTCATATGGTGGCAACCCCGTGCGCCTGGCCAAGTACCTCGCCCACGCGGGGGTCGCCTCCCGCCGCGCCGCCGAGCGGCTGATCGCCGACGGGCGGGTGACCGTCGGCGGGACGCTGGTGACCGATCCGGCACGCGACGTGGACGCGTCCGCCGAGGTGCGGTGCGACGGCCGGCTCGTCGAGCGCGAGCCGCACGCGGTCTACGCGCTCAACAAGCCGGCGGGCGTCGTCTCCACCGCGCACGACCCGCAGGGCCGGCGGACGGTCGTGCAGCTCGTGCCGAGCCCGCAGCGCCTCTATCCCGTCGGCCGGCTGGACGCCGACACCACGGGCCTGATCCTGCTGACCAACGACGGCGGCCTGGCCCACCAGCTCACCCACCCGAGCTTCGAGGTGCCGCGCACCTACCGCGCCCTCGTGCGCCATCCGCCGGTGCGCGAGCCCGCCCTGCGCGCGCTGCGCGAGGGCATCGAGCTCGAGGACGGCCTGACCGCGCCGGCCAAGGTCCGCCGGCTCGCCGCCGATCGCCTGGAGCTGACCATCCACGAGGGCCGCAAGCGCCAGGTCCGCCGCATGTGCGAGGCCGTCGGCCACCCCGTCCGCGCGCTCGAGCGGGTGGCGTTCGGGCCGCTGCGCCTCGGCGCGCTGGAGCCCGGCGAGCACCGCCGGCTGACGCCCGCCGAGGTCGAGCGCCTACGATCGCCGGCATGAGGCTGATCGCGCTGAGGGGCGCAAACACGGTCACGGAGAACGACGCGAGCGCGATCCTCGAGGCGACGAGCGAGCTGATGCACGAGATCCTGGAGCGCAACGCGCTGACCGCCGAGGACCTCGTGAGCTGCATCTTCACGCTCACGCCCGACCTCGACGCCGCGTTCCCGGCGGTCGCCGCGCGCGAGATGGGGCTCTCCGCCGTCCCGCTGCTCTGCGCCCGTGAAATCCCGGTGCCCGGCGCGCTGCCCAAGGTCATCCGCGTGCTCATCCACGCCTATGTCGAGGACGCCCGCCGCGCCGAGCACGTCTACCTGCGCGACGCGGTCAACCTCCGCCTCGACCTCCAGGGCGCGCAGTAGTCAGCGGCCCATCCGCTGGTAGCGGCGCACCGCCAGCGGCACGAAGACCGCCATCAGCCCGAGCGCCCACAGCAGCGAGGTGAGCACCGGGTGCCGGAGCGTCCAGACGTCCGGCACGTTCCCGGTCGGGTTGTGGAAGAGCTCGCGGACCGCGGTGGCCAGCGAGGTCAGCGGGTTGATCTCGGCCAGCTGGCGCAGGGGCGACGGCAGCCCGCCCACCGGCACGAAGATCCCGCTCAGGAACATCGCGGGGAAGATGAACGTCATGGCGATGCCGTCGGCGCCGTCCGGGTCACGCACCAGCAGCCCGAGGAACGTGCCCGCCCAAGTGACGGCGAACGCCATCAGCAGCAGCAGCCCGAACGCGGCGGCGGTCTCCAGAATGCTGCCGTGCGGCGCCCAGCCGACGATCAGCCCGCACAGCGCGGTCACGGCCATGCCGCCGATCAGCTCGACCAGCTCGGCCACGGTGCGTCCGGCGATCACCGACGCGCCGTTGATCGGCAGCGTGCGCAGCCGGTCCATCAGCCCGCTGCGGATGTCGGAGGCGACACCGACGGCGATCCCCGGCACGGTGCCGATCATCGACTGGGCGAAGATCCCCGCCACCAGGTAGGCGTGGTAGTCGCCGCCGGGGACGTGGATCGCCGAGCCGAAGACGTAGGCGAACAGCAGCACGAACACCAGCGGCAGCAGCACCGCGCCGAACGCCTTCTCGGGGATGCGCGGGATGTGGCGCAGCCCGCGGCCGGCGAGGAGGCGGATCTCCAGCACGGTGCTCACGCCGCCACCGCCTCGCCGGCCAGCGCGAGGAACGCGTCGTCGAGCGTCGGGCGGCTCAGCGCGACCTCCTCGACGGGCACGCCGGCGTCCTCGAGCGCGTCGAGCGTGGCCTGCAGGTCGCGCGCGCCGGCCGGCGCCGGGATCGTCAGCCGGCGGGCGCGCACGTCGAGCTCGGGCTCCAGCCGGGCGAGCAGCGCGGCGGCGTCTTGGAGCGCGTCGGCGTCCGGCAGCGCGACGTGCACGCGGCGATCGCCCACGCGGGCCTTGAGCTCGGCGGGCGTGCCGGCGGCGACGGTGCGGCCCGCGGCCAGCACGACGATGTCGTCGCACAGCCGGTCGGCCTCCTCCAGGTACTGGGTGGTGAGCACGAGCGCCGCGCCGTCGGCCACCAGGCCCTCGATCGCGCCCCACATCTCGGCGCGGCTCGCGGGGTCCAGGCCGGTGGTGGGCTCGTCGAGGAACACGACCGGGCGGTGCACGACCAGGCAGGCCGCGAGGTCGAGCCGTCGCCGCATCCCGCCGGAGTAGGTGCCGAGCAGCCGGTCGGCGGCGTCGGCGAGGCCGAAGCGGGCGAGCAGCTCGTCGCTGCGGGCGAACGCGGCGGGCTTGGCCAGCCCCTGCAGGCGGCCGAGCAGCCGCAGGTTCTCGCGCCCGGTCAGCCGCTCGTCGAGCGAGGCGTCCTGCCCGGCCAGCGACAGCGACGCGCGGGCGGCCCGCGGCGCGCGCACCACGTCGTGGCCGGCCACGAACGCGCGGCCCGCGCTCGGGGCCAGCAGCGTGGTGAGGATGCGGACGGCGGTCGTCTTGCCGGCGCCGTTGTGGCCGAGCAGGCCGAGCACGGTCCCGGCCGGCACCTCCAGGTCCAGCCCGTCCAGCGCGCGGGTCGCGCCGAAGGCCTTGCCGAGCGCCTCGGTGCGCACGGCAGCGTTTCGTACGGTGTACGTCATCGTACGGCGTACGGTAGTCGTACAGTGTACGGGATGTCAAGCGACCCCATCTGGGCGCGGCCGGAGCCGCCGGGGCGCGGTGGGCTCTCGCGCGCCGAGATCGTCCGCGTGGCGCTGGAGGTGGCCGACGAGGAGGGGCTCGAGGCCGTGTCGATCCGCCGGCTGGCCCGCGAGCTGAGCAGCGGCGCCATGTCGATCTACCACTACTTCGCCAGCCGCGACGAGCTGCTCGAGCTGATGGCGGAGACCGTCGCGGCCGGGATGCTGGTCCCCGCGCTGCCGGGGGATTGGCGGGCGGCGCTGAAGGCGATCGCCGAGCGCAGCCGGGCCACGTTCAAGGCCCACCCGTGGATGCTGGCCACGTTGAGCGAGCGCCCGCGGGTCACCCCGAACCTGCTGCGCCACGTCGAGCAGACCTCGCAGGCCCTGCGGCCGCTCGGCGAGGCGGGCGTCGACGCGGCGCTGCTCACCGGGCTGGCGTTCGCCGTCGACGACTATTTGATCGGCCACACGCTCCGCGAGCTGGCCGGGTCGGGCGGGGCGGAGCGCTTCGACGCCGCCGCCGAGGAGCCGCACATCCGCTACCTGCTGGAGAGCGGCGAGTTCCCGATGCTCGAGCAGTTCGTGCGCAGCGGCGGCGAGGTGCCGCACGCCGACCGCTTCGAGCAGGGGCTCGACTGGCTGCTCGACGGCTTCGCGGCGCGGCTCGGCCGATAATCTGGCAGCGAGCCATGGCCATCGAGTTCGCCGAGAAGGTCCGTCGCATCCCGGTCTATCCGGCCGCGGACGGCTACGCGTCGGAGGGGCCGGTGGCCAAGCTGGCTTCCAACGAGTCGCCCTATCCGCCGATCCCCGCGGTCATCGAGGCGGTGACGAAGGCCCTCAGCGGCCTCAACCGCTACCCGGACCCGACGAACGCCGCGCTGCGCCGCCGGCTGTCGGAGCTGCACGGCGTCCCGCCGCAGCGGATCGCCATCGGCAACGGCTCCTGCGACGTGCTGCTGGCCGCCGGCGAGGCGCTGCTGGAGCCCGGCGCCGAGCTCGTCTACGCCTGGCCGGCGTTCTCGGTCTATCCGCACCTGGCCGCGGCGTCGGGCGCGCGCGCGATCGAGGTGCCGCTGGACGCCGGCCAGCGCCACGACCTGGCGCGGATGCGCGAGGAGATCACCGCGGCCACGCGGCTGGTGCTCGTCTGCAACCCGAACAACCCGACCTCGACCGCGCTGCCGCTGGACGAGATCGCGGACTTCATCGCCGGCGTCCCGCGCCACGTGTGCGTGATCCTCGACGAGGCCTACGTCGAGTTCAACATCCTCCAGGACCCCGACGACTCCGTGGAGCTGCTGGCGCGCCATCCCAACCTGGTGCTCCTGCGGACGTTCTCGAAGGTCTACGGCCTGTGCGGGCTGCGCGTGGGCTACGCCCTGTGCGGCGCCGAGAGCTTCCGCACGGCGGTCGACCAGGTCCGCCAGCCGTTCTTCTGCAACGCCGCCGCCCAGGCCGCGGCGCTGGAGTCGCTCAACCACACCGACGAGGTGACCAAGCGCGTCGAGCGCAACCTGGCGGAGCGGATGGCCTTGGAAGAGGGTCTGCGCGGCCTCGGCCTGGCGCCGGCCGAGTCGCAGGCCAACTTCGTCTGGTTCGACCTCGGCGAGGGCCGCTCGGAGCCCGACGTCATGCGCGGGCTGGCCGAGCGCGGCATCCTCGTCCGCGCCGGCACGTCGCTGGGGCGCGAGGGCGCGCTGCGCGTCACCGTCGGCACGCAGGCCGAGAACGAGCGCTTCCTCGAGGGGCTGGCCGCGCTGCTCTGACCGGCGGCGCGGCTGTCGTGGGATTCAAGGCCGGTCGTAGCGTTCCCGCGCGCCTCCTGATGAGTCCCGGGCCTTGCGACGGTCCAGTACCACGCCGCAGTCGATGGGTTGGGATCGAACAGCCGGCCAGAAGGCCTTAGTCCGCTTGACCAACTGAGATCGCCGCGGTCCTCGAGCGAATCGCGCATCGCCCCCGGGGCAGGCGCGGGCGCCGCCGCGTGGCGGCCGCCGCCGTTGTTCTGGTGCTTGGCAGCGGCTATGTCGCCGTCCCGCCGCTGCGCGCCGCCGTCGACGATGTTGCGGGCACGTTCTCCGGCTGGCTGGACGGTGTGGGGGGCGCCGTTCCCGGCCGGCCGCTCGGCGCCCATGAGCAGGCGCCCGACTACTTTCGCGACCCGAGCCTGACCGCCGACCCGCGGGTCATCGCTCAGGCCGGTGGCTACAAGCTCTACGCCGCCCGCGAGGCGGACGGCGACCGCATCGACTTCGATCTCGGCGACACCGGCGTCGGCCTCGGGTTCACCCCGGACGACTTCCGCGATCGCACCGTCATCGTGCTCGGCCCGGGCGCGATGCAACACGCCGACGAGCGCGGTCATCCCGCCGCGCCACCAGCGAACTGGACGGCGTTCACGATCGCGCGCCACGGGCTCGACGGTTGGCTGCCGCCGCGGTGGCGGCTGGCGGCGAGCTCGCAGACCCCGCGCTTGGGCGACCCGCGGGAGATCATGACCGCGGCGACGTTCACGCTCGGCCAGACGACCGGCCGCTGCACCTCGCTGCCGGCGGGCGCGATCGCGGCAATGGCCCCGACCGACGCGCTCGTCTCGGTACAGGAACGCGGCACCGGGACGCCGGCGACGGGCTTCCCGCCCCGGCCCGTGCACTTCGGCCCCGTGGGTTCCCCCGGCGTCCAGCTGCTGCTGCGCGGCTGCCTGAACACGACCCCGCCGGTCCGCACGTCGTGGATCGCGTTCAGCGACGGCGATCGCCGCCTTGACGCGCTCGTGGTGCTCGGCAACGCGGCCGGCGCCGAGACCCAACGCGACGCGTTCGGACTACTCGACCGCCTGCACTTCGACCAGCAGTTCCACCCCGCCTGGCGAGGCGTCCAGCCACGCCCAATAGGTCACGATCGGCCGTTCGCGACCAGCCAGTACCGCGACGGGCACTGCCCCGAGCACGTCGTCGCGCTCGGCCGCGGCGCACTCGCCCAAGCGCGCCGCGCGGCGATCCAGCAAGCTCACCTGACCTACCCCGGCCGCGACCTGCGCGGCGCCTACACCACCAGCGCGAGCATCGTGACCCTGGGCACGCCACGCTCCGCGGATGCCCAGCAGTGCGGCCTGCTCGACAGGACGGTGCTCGTCGGCCTGCACCTACCGGCACCCGACCACAGCGCGAGCATGTCCCAAGGGGCCGTCTACGTGTCCCGCGTCCACCCACCCGACCGTGCGGCCCGTTACCAAGTCTGGGGTCTTGAGCACTGAGAACGGCGATGACTGCGAGCG
>JAICUS010000309.1 GCA_025935735.1 Solirubrobacteraceae bacterium
CCCCCCCCTGCCCCCCCCCCGCCCCCCGCCCCCCCCGCCGCCGCCCGGGCGCCCCCCCCCCCCCCCCCCCCCCCCCCCCCCCCCCCCCCCGCGGCGGGCGGGCGCGGGGGGTCGGCACGCGGTGCGCTGGCTGAATCTGTTTGCCACGGGCGGTCTGAGCCCCGACGTCACGTTCCTGCTGCGGATCGCGCCGTCCGCGGGCCTGGCGCGGCTCACGGGCGACCCGGACCGCCTGGAGCGGGCCGGCGATGCGTTCTTCGAGGCCGTTGCGGGTGCGTATGACTCGCTTGCCGAGGCCGAGCCCGACCGGTTCGTGGTGCTGGACGCGATGGAGCCGCCGGACGCGCTGCTTGCTGCGGCGTTGGCCGCGGTCTCCGCGCGGTCTGGGGGCGGGCCCGGCGAACTGCAGGCTGGGTAAGGGGGAGGTCAGCCAGGCGGTCGGTCAAGAACGGCCGTGCCGGCTGGCGAAACGATCACGTGCGACCGCATCCGCGCTGGGTCATCGGGGGGTGGGTCACAAAGCTGTCGAGAGAGCGAAGGTTTCGTGACCCACCCCTCCCGCCGGGCACCCGCGATTACAACACCGGGATCATCCACGCACCGCGGCCAGGGCTCTCGCTTCCTTACCCAGCCGCAGTTCGCCGAACCCGCCTGCCCGGCCCCACAGGATGCCTCAGTCTTCGTACCCCTCCGGATGCGCCGAATGCCACGCCCAAGCGTCGGCCACGATCTCGTCGAGCCCCTTCTCCGGCGCCCACCCCAACGCCTCGCGCGCCAGATCATTGGCCGCCACCAGCCGCGGCGGGTCCCCCGCGCGGCGGTCCTCCTCGCGCACCTCGAACTCGCGCCCCGTGACGCGCCGGACGGCGTCGATCACCTGGCGCACCGAGTAGCCGGTGCTCGTGCCGAGGTTGTAGATGTCGTGGCGCCCGCCCTGCGCCTTCTCGAGCGCGAGCACGTGCGCCTGCGAGAGGTCGTCGACGTGGATGTAGTCGCGCACGGCGGTGCCGTCGTCGGTCGGGTAGTCGGTCCCGAGGATCGACACGTGATCGCGGCGGCCCGCGGCGGCCTGGAGGATCAGCGGGATCAGGTGCGTCTCGGGCTCGTGATCCTCGCCCACCGGCCCGCTCGCGCCCGCGACGTTGAAGTAGCGCAGCGACACGGCCGCGAGCCCGTGGGCGCGGCAGTGGTCGCCGATCATCCGGTCGACGGCGAGCTTCGAGCTCCCGTAGGCGTTGACCGGCGTCGTGGGCTCGTCCTCGGTGATCGGGTCGCTCTCGGGGTCGCCGTAGGTCGCCGCCGTCGAGGAGAACACGAGCCGCGGCACCCCGGCCTCGCGCATGGCGTCCAGCAGGTTCAGCGTGCCGACGACGTTGCCGCGGTAGTAGCGCTCGGGCTGGGCGACCGACTCGGCCACGAGGGTCATCGCCGCGAAGTGCAGGACGCCGTCGCAGCCGCCGGCCAGCACGCCGCGCAGCGCCTGCGGGTCGAGGAGGTCTCCCTCCACGAGCCGCGCCCCCTCCGGCACCGCCGAGCGATGGCCGCGATAGAGCGAGTCGAACACGGTGACCTCGTCGCCGCGGGCCACGAGGTGCTGCGCGACGATCGAGCCGACATACCCGGCGCCGCCGGTGACGAGGAGCCGCATGGGCGCGGGATCGTAGCGGCGCCGCCGCGCACGGCTCACCCCCGCCGCCGCCGGCGGGCGAGGGGGCGGCGGGGCGCGGTTAGACTGGTCCGGGATGCGCGCCCGCCCGCTCGCCGTCCTGGTGGCCGCGCTGGCGCTCCTGCCCGCCGCCGGCGCGCCGGCCGCCCACGCCGCCGCGACCCCGACGCCCACCGCCTCCCCGACGGCGACCGCGTCGCCCACTCGCACGCCGCACGCCACGGCGACGGCAACCGCGACGGCGACGGCGACGGCGACCCCCGTGCCCACCGCCACCCCGGTCCCCACCGTCGAGTCCGGCCAGCTGCCGCCGTCGGCCGTCGGCGAGTCCGGCGCCGGCGCGGTCCCGCCGGCCGGCGCGGTCACGCCCGTCCCCACCGGTACGCCCGTCCCGACCGCACCCCCCGTCACCCCCGCCGCGCAGGCGCCCACGCCGACCCCCGCCGTCGTCACCCACGCCGGCCACCGCAGCGTCCTGCTCCCCGCGCTGCTGATCGCGCTCGCGCTCGCCGGAGCGGCCGCGCTGGCCGCGTCGGCGCTCGCCGGCCGGCGCTCGCCCGGCGTCCGCCACGCCTGGCGCGAGGCCGCGTTCCGCACCCGCGGGACGTGGGCCGACTTCTCCGACTGGCTGCGGCTGGGTCGGTAGAATCATCTCCATATTCCCGCGCGGGATTTCCCCGGAAATTGCAGGGATCGGCTCGGCGGTTCCGTCCGGCCGGAGCCTCATCATCCACCGCCCTGCTGAACAAGGTTTTCGTGCCGGGGGAACGGCACCCGAAGGGAGAGCTGGACATGGAGCAGACGCCGCAGACCACAATCACGCGAGAGCCCCGCGCGGGGGAGGCACTGCGTGTGCGGCGCCTGTTCACCCGGCCCGGCGTCCACCCGTTCGACGAGATCGAGTGGGAGTCCCGGACGGCGGCCGTCGGCTCGTTCAAGCAGGACGACGTCGAGTTCCCGAAGTCCTGGTCGCAGAACGCGACCAACATCGTCGCCCAGAAGTACTTCCGCGGCCAGATGGACTCGCCGACGCGCGAGCGCAGCGTCAAGCAGATGGTCGGCCGCGTCGCGGGGACGATCGCCGACTGGGGGCGTGAGCGCGGCTACTTCGCCTCCGAGGAGGACGGCGACGCCTTCGAGGCCGAGCTCACGCACATCCTCGTCAACCAGATCGCGGCGTTCAACTCGCCGGTGTGGTTCAACGTGGGCTTCGAGGAGTCCCCGCAGTGCAGCGCCTGCTTCATCCTCAGCGTCGAGGACTCGATGGAGTCCATCCTCGGCTGGAACACCAAGGAGGGCAACATCTTCCGCGGCGGTTCAGGCTCGGGGATCAACCTGTCGAACATCCGCGGCTCGATGGAGCAGCTGTCCAAGGGCGGCACCGCGTCCGGGCCAGTCTCGTTCATGCGCGGCGCGGACGCCTGGGCGGGCACGATCAAGTCCGGCGGCAAGACGCGCCGCGCGGCCAAGATGGTCGTGCTGGACGTCGACCACCCGGACATCCAGGACTTCATCTGGTGCAAGGCCAAGGAGGAGGACAAGGCCGCCGCGCTGCGTGATGCCGGCTTCGACATGAGCATCGACGGCGACGGCTTCACCTCGATCCAGTACCAGAACGCCAACAACTCCGTCCGCGTCACCGACGAGTTCATGCACGCCGTCGAGGACGACGCCGACTGGCATCTGCTCGCCCGCACCGACGGCAGGTCGGTGAAGAGCGTCCCCGCGCGCGAGCTGATGCGCGAGATCGCCGAGGCCGCCTGGCGCTGTGCCGACCCGGGCGTCCAGTACGACACGACGATCAACCAGTGGCACACGTGCCCCGCGTCGGGCCGGATCAACGCGTCCAACCCGTGCAGCGAGTACATGCACGTCGACGACAGCGCGTGCAACCTGGCGTCGCTGAACCTCATGAAGTTCCGCCGCGCCGACGGCAGCTTCGACGTCGAGCGCTTCCAGCACGCGGTGGACATCGTCCTGCTCGCGCAGGAGATCGTCGTCTCGCCGTCGAGCTACCCGACCAAGGAGATCGGCGACAACGCGCGCGCGTTCCGCCAGCTCGGGCTCGGCTACGCGAACCTCGGCGCGTTCCTGATGGCCAACGGCTTCGCCTACGACTCCGATCAGGGGCGCGGCGCCGCGGCGGCGATCACCGCGCTGATGACCGGCCGCGCGTATGTGCAGTCGGCGCGGATCGCCCAGGCGATGGGCCCGTACGACCGCTACCCGGAGAACCGCGAGGCGCACAACAACGTGATGCGCATGCACCGCGACGCCTCGTACGCGATTCCCGACGTCGCCTGCGGGGACGCCTCGCTGCTGGCCGCCGCGCGCGAGACCTGGAACGAGGCCGTCGCGCTGGGCGAGCTCTACGGCTACCGCAACGCCCAGTCCACCGTGCTCGCCCCCACGGGGACGATCTCGTTCCTGATGGACTGCGACACGACCGGCATCGAGCCCGACTTCTCGCTGGTCAAGTACAAGGAGCTGGTGGGCGGCGGGACGATGGTCATCGCCAACCGCACCATCCCGATGGCGCTGCGCACGCTCGGCTATGACGAGGCGCAGGTCGGCCAGATCGAGGCCTACGTGGCCGAGCACGGGACGATCGTCGACGCCCCCGGGCTGAAGGCCGAGCACCTCGAGATCTTCGACGTGGCGGTCGGCCGGCGGGCGATCTCGCACGCCGGCCACATCAAGATGATGGGCGCGGTCCAGCCGTTCCTCAGCGGCGCGATCTCCAAGACCGTCAACCTGCCGCAGACCGCGACGGTGGAGGACATCGCCGAGGCCTACATCCAGGCCTGGAAGCTCGGCGTCAAGGCGCTGGCGATCTACCGCGACGGCTCCAAGACCGCCCAGGCGCTGCGCACGGACGCCCAGAAGGAGGTCGACGCCAAGGCCGAGGCCGCCGCCGCGTCCGGCGAGGAGATCTTCACGCAGTCGGAGGTCGACGAGCTGGTCACCGCCGCGGTGGAGAAGGCGCTGACGCGGGCGCGCGCCCGCGAGGACGAGCCGCTGCGCAAGCGCATGCCGCGCGAGCGCAAGTCGCTCACCCACAAGTTCTCGCTCGGCGGCCACGAGGGCTACATCACGGCCGGCATGTACGAGGACGGCTCGGTCGGCGAGATCTTCCTGACCGACATCGGCAAGGAGGGCTCGACCCTCCGCGGCATGATGAACTCGTTCGCCACGGCGATCTCGATCGCCCTCCAGTACGGCGTGCCGCTGGAGACGCTGGTGCGCAAGTTCGCCTACATGCGCTTCGAGCCGGAGGGGATCACCACCAACCCGGAGATCCCGTTCGCGAAGTCGATGCCCGACTACATCATGCGCTGGCTCGCGTCGCGGTTCCTGGACACCGACACCCAGGAGGACCTCGGCATCCTCACCCCGGAGGTCCGCAACCGCAAGATCTCCGAGGACACCGTCTCCGGCGCCTCCGGCGGCTCGGCGTCGCCCACCAACGGCGGCAACGGCTCGTCCACGCCCGCGCTCCCGCAGCCACCGACCACCGCGCTGACCGACACCCCGCCGGTCGTCCCGGCCCGCCTGCTCGGCCTGGACCTCGGCCCGGCCTGCCAGCAGTGCGGCGGCATGATGCAGCGCACCGGCTCCTGCTACACGTGCTCGAGCTGCGGAAACAACACCGGCTGCGGCTAGCCGGCCCGTCATCCGGTTGACAACGCGGGCGGCGGCCTAGACCTTTAGGCAGCCGCCCCAGGAAGTCGCCCCCAATAGGTTCCGCCGGTCCATGAGATCGCGCGGCGCCTCGCGCCGCAGCAAAGGGGGAGCACGCACGTGGGGAAGCCGTTCCTTCGCGCCGTTGGCGCGACGATGCTGATCGCCGCCGCCGTCGCCGCGCTTCCGCAGGCCGCGCGCGCGGAGCTGGTCTTCGACCGCGGCCCGGACGTCTACGCCGCGAATGACGACGGCAGCGACCTCCATCCGCTGGTCCGCGCGAGCTGGCTGGGGATGGACAACGGGCTGTGGACGCCGGCGGTGGCGCCGGATGGCACGGTGGTGACGTTCATGGGCGAGACGCTGCGCAACGACGTGCAGGACCCCAACGGCGACGGCACCCACTACTACGGGGCCAGCGCCGACGGCGCGTACGTGCTGGCGGGCGGCAAGATCGCCCGGCTCACGCCCGATCCCGCGCCCGCCGGGTACTCGACCGGCGGCGACATCAGCCCGGAGCCGGTGGCCGGCGGCCAGTACGCGTTCAAGCACTGGTCGTGCACCGAGGTCCACGGGCAGCTCGGCTGGGACAACTGGTGCGAGTCCGCCATGCTCACGGCGCCGCTCTCGCAGGGCGCGCTCGCGTCGACCACGTTCGCCCCGGTCGACGGGTGCTCGGCGGCGGGCAACCCGACGCAGGACCCCTCGACCACGACGCTGCGGCTCGCCTACACCGGCTGCACGTACAACGCCGACCCCACCAACCCCCTGTCCGAGGGCCGCGCGTCGATCTACATCTCCGGCCCCGGGCACCAGGACGAGCACGCGATCGCGCTCGGCGAGGACGCCGACACCGGGCAGACGGACGGCTTCGTCGATCCGTCGTTCTCGCCGGACGGCGGGCAGGTCGTGGCCTACGACACGGGCGGCGGGCGCGATGACTTCGATCACAACCCGGTGCACTTCGAGGTCCCCGCGGCGCTGCGGGTCTTCGACGCCGACGCCGCCCAGCCGAGCGAGGGCCGGGTCCTGGTCCAGGCGCCCGTCGACGACCAGGGCCACTACGTGGCGCTCGAGTCGCCGCGCTACATCGGCGCCGACACCATCGCCTTCACCGCCGGCGGCAGCATCTGGACGGTGCCGGCCGACTGCGACGACTGCACCCTCGACGACGACGCCACCGAGCTGGTCGACGGCTCGTTCGACGACGGCACCGGGATCGGCGCGGTCGCGTGGACGAGCAAGACGGTCCAGCCCGGCACGGCGCCGGCGCCCCCGCAGAACGGCGGCGGCGGCGGCGGTGGGACGCCGCAACCCGCCCCGCAGCCGCAGCCGGCCCCGCGGCTGACGCCGATCCCCCAGCCCACGCCGGCGACGGTGGTCCCGGCGCTCAAACTCCCGGGCGGCACGCTGAAGGTCAAGCACGGCAGGCTGAAGCTGCGGCTGGCCTGCGGCACGGGCACGACGAGCTGCAAGGGCACGCTGAGCCTGACCACCCGCAAGGGCAAGAAGGCGGGCAGCCTGGGCCGCACCTCCTTCACGATCGCCGCGGGCAAGAAGAAGACGGTGACGCTGAGGCTCACGAAGGCCGGCCGCAGGGCGCTGGCCAAGGCCCACCGCCACAAGTTGAAGGTCGTGCTGACGGCCAAGCCGTCGAGCGGCCGGCCCACGAGCCGGACGATCGCACTGAAGGGCTGACCGCGGGGCGGGGCGGCGTGCGCCGGCCCGCCGCGTCATCGATCAGTGCGCGGGCGGCGCGGTCGCGTCGACGTCCTCGGTGCGCCCGGGGGGTGCGGATGGTGAAGTACTGGGTCGGCAACCGCGGGCGGATCGGCACCGGGCGACGTTGCGGCCGATCCGACGGCCGGCCGAGTGAC
>JAICUS010000507.1 GCA_025935735.1 Solirubrobacteraceae bacterium
CACGCCCAGCGGCACGGCCACCAGCGCGGCGGCCAGCGGCGCCAGCGGGAAGCCGAGCCCGAGCCCGCCGGAGATGTGCACGAGCATGAACGCGCTCAGGCCGGTGAACGACATCTGGGCGAGCGACACCTGGCCGACGTAGCCGGTGAGGACGGTCAGCGACAGCGAGAGGCAGACGCTGACCAGCGAGACGATGAACGCGGCGCGCAGCGAGCCCTGCAACACGAACAGCACGACGACGCCGGCGGCGAAGCAGGCCGCGGTGGTCGTGTAGGGCCGCGAGGGCCGTCCCAGCGACGGGTTGCGCAGCTCGCCCACCGTCCCGCGCGCGCCCACCCCGCGCGAGAGCAGCGTCATGGCGACCATGATCAGCAGGAACGGCAGCGCCTCCGGCAGCCCCTGCTGCGGCAGCCAGCTCGCCACCCCCAGCAGCTTGGTGATCTCCGACTGCAGCATCCCCAGCGCCAGGCCCGCGGCCGCGGCCACGCCGAACGACGTGAACCGGGCGACCAGCGCGACGCCGAGCGCCGGCACGATGAACAGCGTGTAGGACGTCGGGTCGACGGTGGAGACGGGGGCGATGAGGATGCCGGCGACGCCCGCGAGGACGGTGGCGAGCACCCAGTTGCCGGCGCCGATCCGGTCCGCCGAGAGCCCGACGAGCGCGGCGCCCTGCTGGTTCTCCGCGCTCGCCCGCGTGGCCAGCCCGAACCGCGTGTACCGGTAGACCGCGCCCAGCAGCGCCGCGAACGCGACCACGAGCCCGGCGAACCACAGGCGGTCCGACGGCACCGTGAGCCCCGCGACCGACAGCGGCGAGCTGGGCAGGATCGACGGCGTCGACTTCGCCGTGGTGCCGTAGTTGAGCACCGCGATCGCCTGCAGCCCGAGCATCGTGCCCACCGACGCGCACACGCGGGTGAGCGCGGTGGCTCCGCGCAGCGGCCGGTAGATCAGCCGGTACATGACGAGGCCGAGCACGGCGGCGTAGAGCAGCGACACGAGGATCGCCGGGGCCGTCGCCAGCGGCCCCCCCAGGTCGACCTCGTGCGGGACGATCACCCAGGGGAACTGCAGGGTCCCCTCCCCGCGCAGGCCGAGGTAGACGTACGCGACGAACATCGCGACCGCCCCGTGGCCGAAGTCCACGACGCCGGCGGCCCGGTGCTTGAGCACCAGGCCGAGCGCCAGCATGCCGTAGACCGCGCCCGAGCCGAGCCCGAGCGCCAGGAAGAGGACCCAGGACGACACGGCGCTACTTGTGCGGCGTGAAGAGGTCGGCGCCCGTGACCCAGTCGCTCGTGACCGTGGTCACCTTGCCGCCCTTGACCTGCTTGATCTTCTGGTAGGCGTTGCAGATCGCCGTGTTGCCGGCCAGCTGCTTGCCGTCGCACGTGTAGTCGTGGGCGAGGAAGTTCGGGTGCGACTGACCGTCCTTGAACGCGGCCAGGATGGACTTCTCGTCGAGCGTCTTGACGCCGTCGAGCGCGGCCTGGACGTTCATCACCGTGCTGAAGCCCGCCTGGGCGATCGAGTCCAGCGCCAGGTCCTTGGGCCCGTACTTCTGCAGCGCCGCCAGCATCAGCTTCGCGTCCGGCGAGCCGCTGTCCAGCGACTCGAACGGCTGGGCGAAGTACAGCCCCTCGGCGGCGTCGCCCGCGGTCTGCAGCGCCTGCGGCGACGTGCACGGGTCGATGCCGATGATCTTCGCCGTGTTGCCCACCGACTTGAGCGCCGTCAGCAGGCCCGGGCAGGCGTTGGGCGAGTTGACGTAGACCACGTCCGGGTGGGTCGCGATGGCCGAAGCGGCCACCGACGTGAGATCGGCTGCGCTCGGCGCGACCGGGACCGGCTTGACCTTCACCCCGGCCTTCGACAGCGCGGGGACGATCACCCCGAGGCCGGTGAACTTGCCCTGGGTGTCGTCGGTGTAGAGCACCGACGCCGTCTTGGCGTGCAGCGTGCGCGCCG
This sequence comes from Solirubrobacteraceae bacterium, assembly GCA_025935735.1. The sequence goes on from JAICUS010000507.1 coordinate 1,972, forward strand.
CGTAGGCCGACGTGGCCACGTTGTCGCCGATCGAGATCGAGTAGAACTGGACGGCGTTGGGAGCGTTGCTCTCCACCGGCGTGAACGGGATGCCGCCCAGGTAGGCGAGGCCCTTGCGCTCCCACACGGGGAACGCGCCCGGCGCGCCCGTGTCGGCGCCGCCGAGGATGAACGCCGGGTGCTTGTCGGCGATCTGGCCCGCGCAGCGCGCCGAGGTCGACGGCTGGCCGTCGGTCGCGCAGCTGGCGATCTGCACGGGATGGCCGCCGATGCCGCCCTTGTAGTCGTTGATGTACTCGACCGCGGTCTCCGCGGCCTGGCGGTACTCCGGGAACGTCACCGGGCCGGACTCGAGGTTGAGCAGGCCGACCGTGATCGGCGAGCCCGTCGCCTGCTTGGGCGTGCCGAGCGCCGCCGCCGCGTCGGGCGTGCCCGTGGCCTTCGCGGCGCTGCCGGAGCCGGACGACGACGCTGACTTGTCGCCGCCGCTCGAGCCGCAGGCCGTCGCGAGCACGGCCGTGGCCGCGACGGTGGCGAACGCGGCCATCCGGTGCCTTGTGACGTTCACGGTGGGTCTCCTCCTCTGGGTCATGCGGTGGCGACGGCGGCGTCGCCCAGGTAGCTGGAGCGCAACAGGTCGCGCCGGGAACGCAACTCGGCCGCCGGCCCCTCCAGGGCCAGCCGGCCGTGGCTGAGGACGTACGCGCGGTCGGCGATCTCGAGCGCCAGCTGCACGTGCTGCTCGACGAACAGCACGGCGGCGCCGAGCTCGTCGGCCACGCGACGCAGGACGGGCAGCAGCCGCTCGACGATCACCGGCGCCAGCCCGAGGCTCATCTCGTCCACCAGCAGCGCGCGCGGCGCGCCGACCAGCGCGCGCCCGACGGCCAGCATCTGCTGCTCGCCGCCGGAGAGCACGCCGGCCCGGCGGTCCAGGCACCTGCGCAGCTCCGGCAGCAGGTCGAGCAGGCGGTCGTGCTCCAGGCCGCCTTTGGTGGCGGCCAGCGCGAGGTGCTCGCGCACGGTCATGCCGAAGAACAGCGCCCGGCCCTCGGGCACGAGCGAGACGCCGCGGCGCGCGCGCCGGTGCGTCGGGATCCCCGCCAGGTCCTCGCCACCGAGCGTCACCCGGCCGGCCAGGCAGGGCAGCAGCCCGGCGACGGTGGACAGCGTCGTGGTCTTGCCGGCGCCGTTGGGGCCGAGCAGCGCCACCACCTCGCCCGCGCGCACGTGCAGCGAGAGGTCGCGCACCACCGGCACGCCGCCGTAGCCCGCGCTCAGCGCCTCCAGCGCGAGCAGCGGGGCGTCAGACACGGGCCCCGAGGTAGGCGCCGATCACGGCGTCGTCGGCGCGGATCTGCTGCGGCGTCCCGCGCGCGATGACCCGGCCGAAGTCGAGCACCACGACCTCGTCGCAGACGCCGAGCACGAGGCTCATGTCGTGGTCGACCAGCAGCACGGTCACCCCGGCGTCGGGCAGGGCGCGCAGGTGGCGGCCGAGCTCGGCGCTCTCGTCGGTGTCCAGGCCGGCGGCCGGCTCGTCCATCAGCACGAGCCGGGGGCGCTGGGCGAGCGCGCGGGCCACGCCGACGAGCTTGCGGGCGCCGTGGCTGAGCTCGGTCGGCAGGCGGTCCTTGACCTCGGTGAGCCCGCACAGCGCCAGCGCCCAGTCGACGTCGTCGCGCGGGTGCGCGGCGATCGGCGCCAGGAGGTCGCGCAGCGCCGACAGCACGCCCATGCGCTGGCTGGCCACCAGCAGGTTCTCCTCTACGGTGAGGTCGTCGAAGAGCTCGACCGACTGCCACGTGCGGACCAGGCCGCGGCGGGCGCGCCGGTGCGGCGCCAGCGCCGTGACGTCCTCGCCGGCGAACGTGACCGTGCCGTGGGCCGGGCGCTGGTAGCCGGTGAGCGCGTCGATCGTCGACGTCTTGCCGGCGCCGTTGGGCCCGATCAGCCCCACGACCTTGCCCTCGGGGACGGTCAGGTCGACGGCGTCGACGGCGGTGACGCCGCCATAGGTGACGCGCAGGGCGTCGACGGTCAGCAGTGCGCTCAAGCTTCTCCTCCGGGGCGCCGCGGGTTGCGGCTCCACTTCGGGCAACTGTACACACTCTTGCAGACTATGTCCAACTGCCGTAAGCTCGCCCCATGGAGAGAGCGCTGCACGTCCTGATCGCCGGCGGAGGGCTCAGCGGCCTCTGCCTCGCCCAAGGGCTCCGCCAGGCAGGGCACACCGTCGAGGTGTTCGAGCGCGACCCCGACCACTCGCGCCGCACGGGCTACATGCTGCACATGAACGCGTACGGCGGCGGCGGCCTGCGGACGTGCCTGCCGGACGACCTCTACGAGCTCTACCGAGAGACGTCGCGGGCGACGCCGGAGCGCCGGCAGTCGATCGTGCTCGACAGCGCGCTGAACGAGCTGAGCTCGCAGCCCCACCTCGGCCCGCCCAACGACGGGCCGCGCCCGCACACCGGCGTGCACCGGCGCACGCTGCGCCAGATCCTGCTGCACGGGCTGGACGTCCA
>JAICUS010000651.1 GCA_025935735.1 Solirubrobacteraceae bacterium
CCGCTCGTCCAGCGCGGCACCTTGTCCTCTTCCAGCAGCCACGGGAAGACGGCCTCCGGCGGCTGGGACAGCTCGATCGAATGCGAGAAGGAGGGCACGCAGTGAGGCTACCCACCGGCCGGGCTGGGACCGTGCACCGGCCGCAGCCGCACGATCTCCGCCTGCGCGCCCGGCTCCTCGCCGCGCAGCGCCGCCACCTCGCGCTCGAGCTCGGCGATCCGCCCCGCCATCTGCTTCAGGGCGTCGGCGATCGGGTCGGGCAGGTGCACCCAGTCGGCGTCCGGGCCCTCGGGCCGGCGCCCGTCGACCCGCACCGGATGGCCGGGATTGCCTACCACGGTCGAGTTCGGCGGCACGTCGTGGATGACCACCGCGTTGGCCCCGATCTTGGCGCCGTGGCCGATGGTGATCGGCCCCAGCAGCTTCGCGCCCGAGCCGATCGTGACGTTGTCCTGCACGGTCGGGTGCCGCTTGCCGGTGGCAAAGCCGGTGCCGCCGAGGGTCACGCCCTGGTAGACGGTCACGTTGGCGCCCAGCTCGGCCGTCTCCCCGATCACCACGCCCATCCCGTGGTCGATGAAGAGGGCAGTGCCCACCCGCGCCGCCGGGTGGATCTCGATCCCCGTCACCGAGCGGCTGACGTAGGCCAGCGCGCGCGGCAGGAACGGCACCCGCGCCGCGTGCAGCGCGTGCGCCACCCGGTGCGCCAGCACCGCGTGCAGCCCCGGCCAGCTCGCCACCAGCTCGGCCGTGGCCACGCCGGTGGCGGCCGGGTCGCGCTCGCGCACGGCGGCGAGGTCGCAGCGCAGCTCGGCGGCGACGCGGCGGACGGTGCTCAGCATCCCGACAAACCCTAGAGAGTGCCGCAGTCCGGACAGTCGTCCCGGCGCGCCACGCTGACCCGCAGCACGTCCAGCGAGGCGAGGTCGAGCTGCAGGAAGCCGTCCACGAGCGGCTCCGCCGCGCCGGTCAGCAGCTTCAGCGCCTCCAGGGCCTGCAGCGAGCCGATCACCCCGGCCGCGGGCCCCAGCACGCCCGCCTCGGCGCAGGACGGCGCGTCCGCGGGCTCGAGCGGGAACGCGCAGCGGTAGCACGCGCTCTCCCCCGGCCGGATGCCCATCACCAGGCCGCTCCAGCCGACCACGCCGCCCTCCACGAGCGGGACCCCGGCCGCGCAGCAGGCGGCGTTGACGGCGTAGCGGGTGGCGAAGGAGTCCGAGCAGTCGACCACGAGGTCCTGGCCCTCGACCATCCCGTGGGCGTTGTCGGCGTCGATGCGGGCGTAGTAGTCCTCGACCACGATGTCCGGGTTGAGGAAGCGCAGCTTCGCCGCGGCCGAGGCCGCCTTGGCCGCCCCGAGGTCCGGCGTGAAGTGCAGGTGCTGGCGGTGCAGGTTGGAGATCTCCACCGCGTCGCCGTCGACGATCCCCAGCCGCCCGACGCCCGCACCCGCCAGGTGCATGGCCACCGGGGAGCCCAGCCCGCCCGCGCCGATCACCAGCACGCTGGCCTCGCGCACCGCCACCTGGGCGGCCTCGCTCCACTCGGGCAGCAGCAGGTGGCGCGAGTAGCGGTGCTGCTCGTCCTCGGACAGCCGGGACGGCGGCACCTCGTCGGGCTCGGGCTCGATCCGGCTGGCCACCTGGCGCGCCGCTGCGAGCCCGATGTCGCGCAGGAACCCGCGGCGCGAGCTGCTCATCGGCGCACGATCCGCACGAGGGTGCCGTCCACCTCGACGCCGTGGCCGGCCTCGCGGGCCGAGCGCGGGACGTTCTCCAGCGCCTCGCCCGGCGGGCAGCGCACCAGCAGCGTCTCCCCCGCGGGCAGCCGCTCCAGGGTCAGCTTCGTCCGCACCCAGGTCATCGGGCAGCGCAGCGCCGTGATGTCCAGCTCGTGAACCACGTCAAGTACGGTACCTCCCGGCATGAGGCGCCCCAGCTACCTGATCCTGCACGGCTATCAGGCCTCCGGGCCGGGCCACTGGCAGACCTGGCTGGCCGGCCGGCTGCGCTCCGGCGAGGCCACCGTGGCCTATCCCGACCTGCCCGACGCCGACTCGCCGCAGCTGCAGAGCTGGCTCGACGCGCTGGAGGGCGAGCTCGACGCGCTGGCCGAGCCGCCGGTCGTGCTCTGCCACTCGCTCGCCTGCCTGCTGTGGCTGCACCACGCCGCGAACGGCGGCAGGCCGGCCGCCCGGGTGCTGCTGGTCGCGCCGCCGTCGGAGGCGGGCGCGCCGGAGGAGCTCGAGGGCTTCTTCCCGCCGCCCGTCGACGCCGCGACGCTCGCCGCCTCGGCGCCCGAGGGCGCGCGGCTCGTCTGCTCCGACAACGACCCGTATTGCCCGGAGGGCGCGGCCGAGCTCTACGGCGCCCGGCTGGGCATCCCGGTCGACCTGCTGTCCGGAAAGGGACACATCAACCCGGAGGCCGGGCTGGGGCCGTGGCCGGCCGCCGAGGACTGGGCGCGCGACGCCGTCGCGCCGCTCACGGCGTGACGGCGGGCTCCGGGGCGAAGAACGGCGTGGACACGTAGCGCTCGCCCGAGTCGGGCAGCACGACCGCGATCCGCGCTCCCGCGGCCTCGGGGCGGCGGGCGATCTCCAGCGCCGCCCACAGCGCCGCGCCGCAGGAGATGCCGCACAGCACGCCCTCCTTGCGAGCGGCGGCGCGCGCGGTCTCGATCGCGTCCTCGTCGTCGACGGAGACGATCTCGTCGATCAGCTCGCGGTCGAGCACCGGCGGGACGAAGCCCGCGCCGATGCCCTGGATCTTGTGCGGTCCGGGGGGCCCGCCGGAGAGCACCGGCGAGGCGGCGGGCTCGACCGCGATCACCTTGAGGCCGGGGTTGCGCTCCTTCAGGTAGGAGCCGGCGCCGGTGATCGTTCCGCCGGTGCCGACGCCGGCCACGAGATAGTCGACGTCGCCGTCCAGCATCTCCCACAGCTCGGGCCCGGTGGTGCGCCGGTGCGCCTCCGGGTTGGCGGGGTTCGTGAACTGGTCGGGCAGGAAGACGTCGTCGTCGCGGGCCATCGCCTGCGCGGCCGCCACCGCCTCGTTCATGCCGCCCATCGACTCCGTGACGTGCACCGTCGCGCCGTAGAGCCGCAGCAGCCCCTCGCGCTCGCGGCTCATGCCCTGCGGCAGCGTGAGCACGAGGTCGTA
>JAICUS010000534.1 GCA_025935735.1 Solirubrobacteraceae bacterium
GCACGAGCTTCGACGCCGTCAAGGGCGCGGCGCACGACGCCTGGCGCGAGGAGCTCTCGCACATCCAGGTGACGCCCGGCCCGGCGATCACGGACGACCAGCTCACGGTCTTCTACACGGCGCTGTATCACGCGCTGCTGCAGCCGACCCTGGCGTCCGACGTCAACGGCTCCTACGAGGGCGCCGACGACCAGCACGGCCACCCCGGCGGCACGCAGGCCATCGATCCCGCCCACCAGCAGGCCGAGTACGACACGCTCTCCGGCTGGGACCAGTACCGCGGCCAGGTGCAGCTGCTCACGCTCGTGGACCCGCAGGTCGGCTCCGACTTCGCGCAGTCGCTGCTCAACCTCGCCACCCAGCGCGGCGAGTGGGACCGCTGGCTGGACCGCAGCGGCAAGACGTCGATCATGGAGGGCGACCCGTCGCCGTCGGTCGTCGCCGGCATCCTGGCCTTCGGCGGCCACGGCTTCGACGCCGGCGCGGCGACCCGCAGCCTGATCGCCGCGGCCACCCAGCCGACCGCCAACGACGCGCTCAACAGCGGCGACGCGGTGTTCGGCGCCGGCTGCGCGATCGGCTGCCCCGGCCAGCGCCCGGCGCTCGCGGACTACCTCAAGCTCGGCTACGTCCCCGCCCAGAACTGCCACTGCTGGGGCGCGGCGGGCGAGACGATCGAGGACGCGCAGGCCGACTACGCCACCGCCGAGCTGGCCCGCGCCACCGGCGACACCGCCGCCTACAAGGCGTTCCTGCAGCGCGGCGAGAACTGGCAGAACGTCTTCGACCCCGCGCTGACCAGCGGCACGTTCCACGGCTACATCTGGAACAAGAACGGGCCGATCCAGTGCCCGGCCGGAGATCTCGGGACGCACGTGAGCGCCGTGGCCGCCAGCGGCGAGAACCCGCCGAGCGAGACGTCGGCCAACCTGCCGGACTGCAACCACGGGACGAAGTGGCTGCAGTTCGCCCAGCCGACGGCGGCGGCGCCGCTGTGGGTGACGTACACGCTCGACTCGCCGCAGATCGTCAAGCGCTACTCGCTGACCTCCGGCAACGACTCGCCGGGCCGCGACCCGCAGGACTGGCAGCTGCAGGGCTCCGATGACGGCGCGACCTGGACGACGCTCGACACGCAGACCGGCCAGAGCTTCGCCGACCGCCAGGCGACCGACACCTACACGGTCGCCAACTCGACCGCCTACAGCCGCTACCGGCTGCTGCTCACCGCCAACCACGGCGACACGATCACGCAGCTGTCCGACTGGTCGATCTCCGACGGCTCGGACACGCTCCCGCCGCCCACCCCGGGCGGCTTCGCCGGCGGCTTCAGCCCGTCGTCGGGCAGCGGGTTCGCCGAGGGCTCGACCACCCAGTACAGCTGGATGGTCTACGACGACGCCGCCAAGCTGGCGAGCCTGATGGGCGGCAAGGCCGCGGCGGCCGACCGCCTCGACGACTTCTTCAACCGCTACTTCGCCAACACCGGCTCGGGCTCGCTGCGGTTCGACCCGACCAACGAGCCGGACATCCAGACGCCGTGGATGTACGACTACCTCGGGCGGCCGGCGTCCACGCAGGCGACGGTCCGGCGGATCGTCGCCAAGGCCTGGACGAACACGCCCGGCGGCATCACCGGCAACGACGACCTCGGGACCATGTCGGCCTGGAACGTCTGGGCGAGCCTCGGGCTGTGGCCGTACAACCCGGCCCGCGCCGAGCTCGTTCTCGGCACCCCGCTGTTCCCGCACGTGGAGATCCACCGGCCCGGCGGGCAGTCGATCGCCATCGACGCGCCCGGCGCGGACACGGACACCATGTACGTGCGCGCGCTGAAGGTGAACGGCGCTGACAGCGACCGGCCGTGGGTGCCGGCCTCGCTGGTGAGCGACGGCGGCACGCTGAGCTACACGCTCTCCGACACGCCGACCGACTGGGGCGCCGGCACGCCGCCGCTGTCCCTGAGCGACCCGCCGAGCATCGACGCGAGCGCTGCCGGCACGACGCTGACGGTCCACGCGAGCGACGCCATGAGCGGGCTCGACGGCGCGCCGGTGTGCACGCTGGGCGGCGCACCCGTGCCACTGACCCCGAGCGGCGCCGGCACCTGGACCGGGACGGTGGTCACGTCCTCCAGCCAGACCGCGACCTGCACGGTCACCAACGCGTTCGGCACGACCGCGTCCGCGAGCACCACCGTGTGGCCGTCGATCACGGCCGGCGGCACGGTCCCGGCGACCCTGTCGCTCACGCTGGGCGCGCCGGCGTCCTTCGGCGCCTTCACGCCCGGCGTCGATCGTACCTACGACGCGTCCACCACCGCGACCGTCACCTCGACGGCGGGCGACGCCGCGCTGAGCGTGTCGGGCCCGATGCACCTGACGAACGGCGCGTTCACGCTGGCCGACCCGCTGCAGGTCGACGCGACGCCGAGCCGCTGGGACGGCCCGGTGTCAAACGACCCGGTGGCGATCGCCTTCCACCAGCACATCGGCGCCACGGACCCGCTGCGGACCGGCGCCTACACCACGACACTCACGTTCACGCTGTCGACGACGGCGCCATGAAGGGGGAGAGGATGAACCTCAGAGGGATCGCGGCGCTGGTCGGCGCCGTCGCGGCGCTCGCCGCCGTGCCGCAGGCCGCGCGCGCGGCGGACTTCTCGACCTCGTTCGAGCCGAGCGACCCGCCGCTGACCTGGACCAATTCCAGCGAGGAGTCCACCGGCGTGTCGGGCACCAAGCCCGGCCTGCCCGGCAGCCTGCACGTGATGGACAAGATTGTGAACGTTACGGCGAACGGGAACAATCCCCCGAACGAGATCGTGAACAATCTCAAGGACGGGGACGTCAACACCAAGTGGCTGACGTTCACCAGCACCGGCTGGGCGCAGTACCAGCTGTCCGAGCCGGTCGTCGTGCGCCGCTACCAGCTCGCCTCGGCCAACGACGCGCCCGGGCGCGACCCGCGCGACTGGCAGTTGCAGGGCTCTGACGACGGCACCAACTGGACCACGCTCGACACGCAGGCCAACCAGGACTTCGCCGGCCGGTTCACCTCCAAGACGTACGACTTCACCAACGACACGGCGTACTCGTACTACCGGCTGAACATCACCCGCAACCACGGGGACTCGATCATCCAGCTGTCCGAGCTGGTGCTGTCCGACGGCTCGGCCACCGTCCCGCCGCCGACCCCGATGAACAGCGACGTCGGCACCGGCCCGGTGAGCGTCTACACCGCCAAGTCCGGCATGGGCTTCACCGGCCTGCACGCGCTGCGCTTCGGCGGCAGCCTGACCGCCGGCGGGCACGACCACGCGTACAACCGCGTGCTCGACGTATCCATCCCGGTCACCTCCCGTACGCAACTTGCATACAAGATCTTCCCGGAGTTCACCGGTGCCGACCCGGCGCGCCAGAGCACGTACGCGGCCGTCGACCTGAAGTTCTCCGACGGCACCTACCTGCGCGACCTCGGCGCGATCGACCAGCACGGCTTCCCGCTCACCGCGGCCGGGCAGGGCGCGTCGAAGGCGCTCTACGCCCAGCAGTGGAACGCGATCTCCGCGGACATCGGGGCGGTCGCGGCCGGCAAGACGATCACCGAGATCCTCGTCGACTACGACAATCCGAACGGCATCAGCGGCCAGGCGTTCCAGAGCTGGATCGACGACCTGGCGATCACGGCCGACCCGGCGTCGCCCGACCGCTCGCACCTGTCGGACTGGGTCGACACGCGCCGCGGCACCAACGCCAACGGCTCGTTCTCGCGCGGCAACAACATCCCGGCGACCGCGGTCCCGCACGGCTTCAACTTCTGGGTGCCGGAGACCGCGGCGGGCAGCACGGACTGGCTGTATCGCTATCAGGAGTCAAACGACGCGAACAACCTGCCGACGCTGCAGGCGTTCGCGGCCAGCCACGAGCCCAGCCCGTGGATGGGCGACCGCCAGACGTTCCCGGTGATGCCGTCGCCGGCGACGTCGCCGGCCACCGGCCGCAGCGCCCGCGCGCTCGAGTTCAGCCACGACGACGAGACGGCCAAGCCGTACTACTACGGCGTCACGTTCACCAACGGCCTGAAGACGGAGATCGCGCCGACCGACCACTCCGCGGTCTTCCGCTTCACGTTCAGTGGCGACAC
>JAICUS010000140.1 GCA_025935735.1 Solirubrobacteraceae bacterium
CAGGCCGCGTTCTACGGCGCCGGCGCGTACACCGCCGGCATGGCCGCCCCGCACGGCTGGAACGTCCTACTGGTGCTGGGGCTGGCGATCGTCGTCAGCGCCGCGGTCGCGCTCGGCGTGTCGCTGTTCGCGTGGCGGACGACCGGCCTGGCCTTCGCGATGCTCACGCTGGCCATCGCGCAGGGGATCTACACGCTGGTCATCAAGGTCGACACGTTCGGCGGCTACAACGGCCTGTACGGCATCGCCGCGCCGAAGCTCGGGCCGATCGACCTCATCGATCCCGCGACGCTGTGGTACTTCGACGCGGTCTGCGTGGCCATCGGCCTCTTCGCCGTGTGGCGCGTGGCGCGCTCGCCGTTCGGCCTGACGCTGAACGCCATCCGCGAGGACCCGGTGCGCGCGACGTTCCTCGGCGTCCACGTGCGGGCCTATCGCGCGGCGGCGTTCGTCGTCGCCGGCGCCGTCGCGGGGCTGGCGGGCGCGCTGTTCGCCTACTCCAACCAGGTGGTCACGCCCGACCAGCTGTACTGGAACCAGTCGGCGACGCCCATCATCATGCTGCTCGTCGGCGGCATGACGTACTTCTGGGGCCCGGCGCTCGGCGCGCTGCTGCTCACCTGGTTCCTGCACTACCTGACGGACTGGACCACGGAGTACGTCCTGTACCTGGGCGTGATCCTGATGGCGGTGCTGATCTTCCTGCCGCGCGGGCTGCTCAGCCTGCCGTCGGTCGTGCGCGCGTGGCGCTCCAAGGGGACCGCGGCGCCGCCGGACGCGGGCGCGCCGGTCGTCGGGCTGCTCGGGGGCGACGCCGGCATCGCCTCGGCCGCGACCAGGTCGGAGGCCGCGCGGTGACCGCGCTCGAGATCGACGGCGTCGTCAAGCGCTTCGGCGGCAACCTCGCGCTCGACGACGTCGCGCTCGGCGTCGAGCGGGGCGAGATCCACGCGGTCATCGGCCCCAACGGGGCGGGCAAGAGCACGCTGTTCGGCGTGATCTCCGGCGAGCACGCGCCCGAGCGCGGCGCCATCCGCCTCGGCGGCCGCGACGTCACGTCGATGTCCCCGAGCGGCCGGGTCCGGCTCGGCGTGGCGCGGGCGTTCCAGGTCGCGCGCGTGTTCCCGGACCTGACCGTGCAGGACAACGTCGTGGCCGCGGTCGTCGCGGCGACCGGCGGGTCGCGCGTGCTCTGGAGCTCGCGCCCGCTGCGCGCCGCGCGGACCGCCGCCAACGACGCGCTCGCCCAGATGCGGCTCGCCGCGCTGGGCGGCCGCCGGGCGCGCGAGCTCTCGCAGGGCGACCGCAAGCGGCTGGAGATCGCGATGGTGCTGGTCACGGACCCGTCGGTGCTGCTGCTCGACGAGCCGACGGCGGGCATGTCGCCGGAGGAGACGCAGGCCACCGTCGCGCTGATCCGCGAGTTGTGGAGCGACCGGGGGCTGACCGTGCTGCTCACCGAGCACGACATGCAGGTCGTCTTCGATCTCGCGCAGCGGTTGACGGTCCTGCACCTCGGCCGCGTGCTGATGTGCGGCGACCCGGCCGAGGTCAGGGCGAGCGACGAGGTGGCCAGGGTCTACCTGGGAGGCGGCGGTGGCGGCGCCTGACCTCAGCGTGCGCGGCCTGCACGCGTACTACGGCTCGGCCCACGTGCTCTTCGACGTCGAGCTCGACGTGCCCGCCGGCGGCACGCTGGCGGTGCTGGGACGCAACGGCGCCGGCAAGACGACGCTGCTGCGCAGCATCGCGAGCGCCGGCCTCACGATCCGGGGGGACGTCCGGCTCGGCGGCGAGCGCCTGGTCGGCCGGAGCTCGTTCGCGGTGGCCCGGCTGGGCGTGCAGCTCGTGCCGGAGGACCGCCGCATCTTCGCCTCGCTGTCGGTGCGCGACAACCTGCGCCTGACCTCCGCGGCCGCGTCGCGGGAGCGCCCGCCGCTGGCGGTCGAGCGCGTGGTCGCGCTCTTCCCGCTGCTCGGCGGCCTGCTCGACCGGCCGGGATACGCGCTGTCGGGCGGCGAGCAGCAGCTCGTGGCCATCGCCCGCGCGATGGTGGGCAACCCGGCGCTCCTGCTGCTCGACGAGCCGGCGGAGGGCCTGGCGCCGCTCGTGGTCGAGCAGGTCGGGGAGGCCATCCGCGCGTTGCGCGGCGAGTTCGACCTCACGGTCGTGATCGCCGAGCAGAACACGCCGTTCGCCCTCGGGCTCGCCGAGAGCGTCTGCCTGCTCGACGGCGGGCGCGTGGTCTACACGGGGGCCGCCCGCGAGTTCGCGGCGGCCGACGACCTCAAGCGCACGTACCTGGCGGTCTAGGCGATGGCCGGCTCCAGCCGCGAGCGGGGATTCGACGTCGATTTCGTCGGAAACGATGTTTCGCCAAGCGAAACAAGGAGGAGGAGAGCGATGTCCAGCACGCGCAGGATGTCGGGTGTCGTCGCGGTCCTGGCCGCGGCAGCCACGATCGCCGGGTGCGGCTCGTCGAGCGGCGGCGGAGGCGCCGGCGGCCAGTCCGGCGGCTCAAAGGCCCCGATCAAGCTCGGCGGGGTCCTCACGATCAGCGGTCCACTGGCCGAGATCGGTCAGTCGCACCAGGCCGGCGCCAAGCTGGCGGTCGACCAGATCAACCAGGCGGGCGGCATCGACGGGCGCAAGCTCCAGCTCGAGGTCAAGGACGAGCAGGCCGATCCCGACGCGACGGTGAGCGGCGTGCGCGACCTGCTCTCCAGCGACACCAAGCTGATCTTCGGCGGCACGACGGACTCCGACTGCCTGGCGGCGGCGCCCCTGGTCAACGGCAGCGGCGGCGTGCTGATGGGCACCTCGTGCCAGTCGAACCTCCTGCAGGGCGACAAGTTCGTGCCGGCGTTCTTCGAGATCGCGCCGACGAACTACATGCTCTCGATGGCCACCGCGCACCTGGCCGCCGACAGCTTCGGCGACGTCGGCACGTGGGACGGCGTCGGCCCCGACTACGAGTTCGGCCACGAGGTGTGGGACAGCTTCAAGCAGGACCTGGCCAAGCTGCGCCAGGGCACCGTCTTCCGCAAGGGCGTGTTCGTGCCGCTGACCGAGACGCGCTTCAAGCCGTACATCACGTCGCTGCTGTCCGGGCTGCCGAGCGACAGCGCCGCCAAGAACGGCCTGTTCATGTCGACGTTCTCGGCGACCACGGCCGGCCTGGCCAAGCAGGGCAAGCCGTTCCAGCTGTTCGAGCGCTACAAGACCGTGCTCAACCTCGGCGGCTCGACGCCCACGGCGGAGGCGCTCGGCGCCGACACCCCGCCGCTGTACTTCATCTACGACTACTACGACGGCGCCTACGACAACCCGACCAACACGAAGTTCGTCGACGCCTTCAAGGCCGCCAACTCCGGCAAGAAGCCCAACGCCTGGAACTACGAGGGCTACACCGCGGTGATGGCGTACAAGGCGGCGATCGAGAAGGCCGGGACCGACGACCCCGCGAAGGTCCGCGACGCGCTCGCCGGCCTGGAGATCGACACGCCCAAGGGCAAGCTGACCTTCCGTGCGGCGGACCACCTGCTGCAGTCGCCGGTGACCGTGTGGAAGGTCGAGGGGGACAAGGGGGCGCCGGGCGGCTTCAAGGTCTCCGACGCCCATGCCATCCCGGCCGACCAGGTGCTGCCGCCGGCCCGGTCGCACTGACGTGCCGGTGGCGACCGTGGATGTCGACGTGCTCGTCGCGGGGGCCGGCGCCGCCGGCCTCGCGGCGGCGCTCGCCGCCGCGCAGCGGGGCGCGACGGTGGTGCTCGTGGACGCCAACCCGGCGTTCCGCGACGGCTGCAACACCGTGCAGAGCACGTCGATGATCCCGGCGGGCGGCAGCCGCTGGCAGCGCGCGGCCGGGGTCGCGGACACGCCCGAGCGCTTCCATGCCGACGTCCTGCGCAAGACCGGCGGGCAGGCCGACCCGACCGTGGCCTCGGCCCTCACCCGGGTCGCGCCGGCGCTGGTCGAGTGGCTGGCCGACGACTGCGGCGTCGCACTCGAGCTGGTGACCGACTTCGACTACCCGGGCCACTCGCGGCCGCGCTGCCACTCGGTGCCGGACCGCTCCGGCCGCACGCTGCACCAGCGGCTGCTGGCCGCGGCCTCCGCCGACGAGCGCATCGAGCTGGTGGTGCCGCGCCGGCTCGCCGGCGTCATGCTCGACGACGGGTGCGCCGCCGCCGAGCTGGCCGCGCCGGACGGGCGCGTGGAGCCGTTGCGGGCCGGTGCCGTCGTGCTGGCCACCAGCGGCTTCGGCGCCGCGCCCGAGCTCGTGCGCCGCCACCTGCCCGAGATCGCCGACGGGCTCTACTTCGGCGGCGACGGCGCGGTGGGCGACGCGCTGGCCATCGGCAAGCGGCTGGGCGCGGACGTCGGCTGCCTGGACGCCTACCAGGGACACGGGTCGGTGGCCGTGCCGCACGGCGTGCTCATGACCTGGGCGGCCATCATGCACGGCGGGGTGCTGGTCAACGCCGGCGGTGAGCGCTTCGGCGACGAGTCGACCGGCTACTCGGAGTTCGCGCGGGCGGTCCTCGACCAGCCCGGTGCAGAGGCGTGGATGGTGTTCGACGAGCGCATCGCCGACGCGTGCCGCAGCTTCGCCGACTTCCGGCGCGCGCTGGAGGCGGGCGCCGTGCGCGGCGCCGCCGATATCGAGGAGCTGGCGCGGCTCGTGTGCGCGCCCTCCGCCGCGCTGGCGCGGACACTGGCGCAGGCCGGCCCCGGAGATCGCTTCGGCCGCACATCGTGGGAGCAGCCGCTCTCGCCGCCGTACCGCGCCGTCCGGGTCACCGGCGCGCTCTTCCACACCCAGGGCGGGCTGCGGGTCGACGCCGGCGCCGCCGTCCTGCGCGGGGGGCGACCGATCCGCGGCCTGTACGCCGCCGGCGGCGCGGCCGTCGGCATGTCCGGCCACGGCGCGGCCGGGTACCTGGCCGGCAACGGGCTGCTCGCCGCGCTGGGGCTGGGCATGATCGCCGGCCGCCGGGTCGGCGTCGCGGGGGCCGTGCGATGAGCGACGCGCCGCTCGACGGGCTGCGGGTGCTCGACCTCTCGACGGTGCTCGCCGGGCCGCTGGCCTGTCAGATCCTCGGCGACTTCGGCGCCGACGTGATCAAGGTGGAGCACCCGCGCGGCGACAGCATGCGCGGCCACGGCCAATCCAAGGACGGCGTGCCGCTGTGGTGGAAGATGATCGCCCGCAACAAGCGCTGCGTCGGCCTCTACCTCGGGGACCCCGACGGCGCCGCCGCCTTCCGGCGGCTGGCGCAGACGGCCGACGTCGTCGTCGAGAGCTTCCGGCCCGGCACGCTCGAGCGCTGGGGCGTCGGCTTCGACGCCCTGCACGAGGCCAACCCGCGGCTCATCCTCGTGCGCATCTCGGGCTTCGGCCAGACCGGCCCCTACCGGGAGCGCGCCGGGTTCGGGACGCTCGCCGAGGCCATGAGCGGCTTCGCGGCCATGACCGGCGAGCCCGGCGGGCCGCCGACGCTGCCGCCGTTCGGGCTCGCCGACAGCATCGCCGGCATCGCCGCCGCCTCCGCGGCCACCATGGCGCTCTACCACCGCGACGCCCGCGGCGGCAGCGGTCAGGAGATCGACCTCTCCATCCTCGAGCCGCTCGTCACCGCGCTCGGGCCGCAGCCGATCGTCTACGACCAGCTGGGGGAGATCCAGCCGCGGACCGGGAACCGCTCGGTCAACAACGCGCCGCGCAACACCTACCGCACCGCCGACGGAAAGTGGGTGGCCGTGTCGACGAGCGCGAACAGCGTGGCCGAGCGTGTCATGCGGCTCGTCGGCCGCGCGGAGCTGATCGACGAGCCGTGGTTCGCCACCGGCGCGGGACGCGCCCGGCACGTCGACCTGCTCGACGAGATCGTCTCGGCCTGGGTGGGTGAGCGCACGCGCGACGACGTCGTCCGGGCGTTCAGCGACGCCGGCGCGGCGATCGCTCCCGTCTACGACGTGGCCGAGCTCATGGCGGACCCGCAGGTGCTCGCCCGCGAGATCATCACCGTCGTCGAGGATCCCGACCTGGGTCGCGTGCGGATGCAGAACGTGCTCTACCGGATGGCCGAGACCCCCGGCTCCATCCGCTTCACGGGCCGGCCGCTCGGGGCCGACACCGACGCGATCCTCGGCGACGAGCTGGGCCTCGACCTGACCGTGCTGCGCGAGCGAGGCGTCGTTGCCTGACACGCTCCGGAGCTACCTCTACGCGCCGGGATCGCGGCCGGACCTGATGGCGAAGGCCCTGCGCGCCGGCGCCGACGCCGTCGTGCTCGACCTCGAGGACGCCGTCGCGGCCGGCGCCAAGGCGAGCGCCCGCGAGGCGGTGGCCACCGCGATCGCCGCGGCGGACGGCGGCGGGCCGGAGCTGCACGTGCGCGTGAACCCGGCGGGCGACGGCTTCGACGGCGACGACGTGCGCGCGGTGGTGCGGCCGGGGCTCGCGGCGCTGCGTCTGCCCAAGGCCGCGTCGCCGGCGGCCGTCCGCGCGCTGGCCGCGGCGCTCGACGGGCTCGAGGAGCGCGCCGGGCTGCCGAGCGGCCGGGTGCGGCTGTATCCGACGATCGAGTCGGCGGCCGGCGTGCTGGCGGCGAGCGAGCTGGCGGCCGCGCCGCGGGTGGAGCGCCTGGTGTTCGGCGCCACCGACTTCCTCGCCGACATCGGCGCGCCGGGCGCCGCCGACGGGCCGGCGACGCTGACGGCGCGCGGCCTGCTCGTGCTGGCCTCGCGCGCCGCCGGGATCGCCCCGCCGGTGGACAGCGTGCACACCGCGCTCGACGACGCCGGCGGGCTGCGCCGCTCCGCGCTGGCCGCGCGGGAGCTCGGGTTCTTCGGCAAGTCCGTGATCCACCCGCGCCAGCTCGCCGTGGTGCACGAGGCGTTCGCGCCCACCGCTGACGAGGTCGCGCGGGCGCGGCAGGTGCTCGCGGCGGCCGGCGCCGCCGCCGGCGCCGGCGTGGCGGCCACGACCGCCGCCGGCGGCTTCGTCGACGCCGCCGTGGTGGCGCGGGCGCGCGCCGTGCTCAGTCAGATCAGGGAGGTAGACGTTGGCCGCGAGAACTGAGCCGCTGCTGGCGGCCATCGAGCACGGCGTGCGGGTCTTCGACCTCGCGCGCCCGATGGCCGTGGGCATGCCGCAGTCCCCCAACCACCCCGAGTTCCGGATGGCGCTCGTGCGCCGGCACGGCGACAGCAGCCGCGCGGACGGCAGCTCGGCGGCCAACGAGATCCTCATCACCGGCGGCCACGTCGGCACCCACATCGACGCGCTCAGCCACGTCTCGCAGCACGGCCGCCTCCATGGCGGCGTCGACGCGGCCGCCGCCCAGGTCGGCGGGCGCTTCTCGGAGCACGGCGTCGAGCGCATCGCGCCGATGGTCTGCCGCGGCGTGCTGCTGGACGTGCCGGCCGCGCTGGGCATGGAGGCGTGCCCGCCCGCGTACGAGATCACCCCCGCCGATCTCGAGCGCACGGCCACCGGGCAGGGCACCGATCCCCGGCCGGGCGACGTCGTGCTCGTGCGCAGCGGCTGGGGCCGGCGCTGGGAGGACCGGGACGCGTTCGTCGGGCGCGCGAGCGGCGTCCCCGGGCCCGGAGCCGAGGCCGCGCGCTGGCTGGCGGAGCGGCGCCCACGCGCCGTCGGCGCCGACTCGATCGCGTTCGAGCGGCTGGCGCCGGGCGCCGGCCACGCGGTGCTGCCGGCGCACGTCATCCTGCTCGTCGAGCACGGCGTCCACATCATCGAGACGCTCGACCTCGAGGGCATCGCGGCGGCGGGCGTGCACGAGTTCCTGTTCGTGCTGGCGCCGCTGCCGCTCGTCGGCGCGACCGGCTCGCCCGTCCGGCCGCTGGCCGTGGTCGCCGGAGACGAGCAGTGAGCGGCGACGGCGGGATGCCGCTGGCCCGCGCGCTCGCCGAGTTCGCCATCGGGCACCCGTACGGGCGCCTGCCGGACGACGTGGCCCACAGCGTGCGCCAGCGCGTGCTCGACGTGATCGGCATCGCCGTCGCCTCCACCGCGCTCGACACGAGCGCGGCGGTCGCCGGCTTCGCCCGCGCGCAGGGCGGCCGGCCGGAGGCGCACGCGGTCGGCATCCACGAGCCGCTCCCGGCGCCGCTGGCCGCGCTGGTCAACGGCACGCTCGCCCACTCGCTCGACTACGACGACACGCACCTCCCGTCGGTCCTGCACCCGAGCGCCACGGTCGTCCCGGCCGTCCTGGCCGCCGCCGAGGCCGTCGGCGCGCACGGCCGCGACGCGATCGCGGCGATGGCCGTCGGCCTGGAGGTCTGCGTGCGCGTCGGGATGGCGGGTTACGACGCCGAGGCCGGCAACAACGCGTACTTCGACCGCGGCCAGCACGCGACGTCGATGTGCGGGGCGCTGGGCGGCGCGGCGGGCGCGGCCGTGCTGCTCGGCCTCGACGCGGCCGGCGTCGCGAGCGCCATCGGCATCGCCGTCAGCATGGCCAGCGGCGTCCTGGAGGCCAACCGCACCGGCGGCACGGTCAAGCGCGTCCACTGCGGCTGGGCCGCCCACGCGGCCGTGACCGCGGCCATGCTCGCGGGGCGCGGCATCACCGGGCCGCCCACGGTGCTCGAGGGGCGCTTCGGCTTCTTCCGCGCCTTCCTGGACGGGCACTACGACGCCGGCGCCATCACCGACGGCCTGGGCGAGCGGTGGGAGGTGCCGGGCATCCACTTCAAGCCGTATCCGGCCAACCACTTCACCCACGCCGGCATCGACGCCGCGCTGGCCCTGCGCACGGCGGGGGTCGGCGCCGACGACGTCGCCGAGCTGCGGCTGGCGGTGGCCGAGCCCACGCTGCGCACGATCGGCGAGCCGATCGACCTCAAGCGCGCACCCGAGACGGGCTACCAGGCGCAATTCAGCGGCCCCTACACGGTGGTGGCCGCGCTCCTGGGCGGCGGCGGGCTCGGCGTCGGGCTCGACGACTTCACCGACCGGCTGGCCGCCGACCCCGTGCGCCGCCGGCACCTGCGCAAGGTCTCGGTCATCGCCGACCCGCGCTGCACGGCGGCGTTTCCCCGCGCCTTCCCGGCGGTGCTGACCGCGCGGCTGCACGACGGCGCCGAGCTCGTCGAGGAGGTCATGGAGAACCGGGGCGGGCCGGCCCGGCCGCTGAGCGACGAGGAGCTCGAGCGCAAGTTCGCCGACACCGCCGGCCGGCGCCTGCCGGACGCCGCGCTGGCCGAGATCGAGGCGGCCGTCATGGCACTCGATCGACAGGACGACGTGGGGCGCGTCCTGGCGCCCACCACCCAGCTACAGGAGGAACGAGAGACATGAGCCGGTTCGACACAGTGGTCAAGGACGGCACGGTCGTCATCCCCTATGTCGGCGAGCTGCGCCTCGACATCGGCATCCGCGACGGCCGCGTGGCCGCGCTGGAGGACCACATCGACCACGCCGACGCCGACGACCTGATCGACGCGTCGGGCAAGGCGGTGCTCCCCGGGGGCGTCGACAGCCACTTCCACCTCGGCATCTACCGCGACATCACCGAGGACACCGAGAGCGAGACCACGTCGTCGCTGGTCGGCGGCGTGACCACGGCGATCTCCTACTTCCGCACCGGCCACCACTACCTGAACAAGGTCGGGCCCTACCGGGAGATCTTCCCCGAGGTGCTCGAGCGCGTCGACGGCCACGCCCGCATCGACTACGCCTTCCACCTGGCGCCGATGACCGGCGAGCACATCCGCGAGATCCCCTGGCTCGTCTCCGAGATGGGCGTCTCGAGCTTCAAGTACTACATGTTCTACAAGGGCCTCAACCTGTCCGCGGACAGCCGCGACGCCCAGGCCTACACGATGGCCGAGGAGTACGACCTGGGGCACCTGTTCGAGATCATGGAGCAGGTCGCGGAGGTCGACGCGGCCTCGCCCGGGCGCATCTCGGTGTCGCTGCACTGCGAGCAGGCCGAGCTGCTGCGCGTGTTCATCGAGCGCGCGAAGGCCGACCCGCGCGTGTCCGGCCTCGTCGAGTACGCCGCCGGCCGGCCGCCGCTCACCGAGCGCCTGTCGATCGAGGAGGCCGGCGTGCTGGCGGACGCCACCAGCGTGAACCTCAACCTCCTGCACCTCTCCAGCGAGCTCGCGCTCGACACCGCGGTCGACGTCGCGCGACGCTATCCCGCGCTGGACATCGTGCGCGAGACCACGCTGCACCACCTCGCCCTGGCGTGCGAGGACCTCGAGGGCAAGGGCATCGGCGGCAAGGTCAACCCGCCGATCCGCGACCGCTCGGACAACGAGGCGCTGTGGCGCGGCCTGCGCCAGGGTCACATCACCACGGTGGCGTCCGATCACGCGTGCTGCATGGAGGAGTCCAAGGGCGACGACCTGTGGCCGGCGCTGCCCGGCTTCGGCGGCACCGCGCTGCTGTACCCCGTGCTCATCTCCGAGGGCCTGCACAAGCGCGGCATCTCGCTGGGCAGGATCGCCGAGGTCGCCTCCGCCGCCCCCGCGCGCGCGTACAACCTGTACCCGCGCAAGGGCACCATCGCCGTGGGCTCGGACGCGGACCTCGCGATCGTCGACGTCGACCTCGAGCAGGTCGTCACCACGGAGCTGTGCCGCTCGGCGCAGGACCACACGCCGTTCGAGGGCATCTCCGTCCGCGGCTGGCCGACGACCACGATCCTGCGCGGGCGCGCCGTCTACCGCGACGGCGAGGTCTCCGGCGGCAGCCACGGCGAGTATGTCCACCGCTCGGGGGCCCGGGCGGTCGTATGACGCTGAGCGAGGAGGAGGAGCGGTTCCTGCGGCGGGCCATCGGACTCGCCGCCGCCGCCGGTCGCACCGAGGGACAGCGGCCCTACGGGGCGCTGCTCGTCGTCGGCGGCGAGGTCGTGGCCGAGGACCGCAACACGGTCGAGGCCGACGGCGACATCACGGCCCATCCGGAGCTCAAGCTGGCGCGCTGGGCGGCGCGCGAGCTGCCGCCGGCACGCGCCGCGGAGGCGACCATGTTCACGAGCTGCCGGCCGTGCCCGATGTGCGCCGAGGCGATCGCGCGTTCCGGGCTCGGCCGGGTCGTCTTCGCGTTGAGCGCAGAGCAGCATGCGCGACTTCGCCCGCAGACGCCCCGGCCGGGCGTGCGCTGGGTCGGCCCGGCCTTGTTCGAGGAGGCGGCGCGCGCCGTGTCCGGCCGTCGGTGACCTCAGGGGACCAGCACCACCTTCCCGAAGACCTCACGGCTCGCCAGCCGGTCCATCGCCGCGGCGGCGCCGGCGAGCGGGAAGGTGTCGCCGACGAGCGGGACCAGCTCGCCGCGAGCCGCCAGCGCCAGGACGTGCCCGAGCTCCTCGATGCTGTGGCCGCGCGATCCGAGGATCGACTGCTCGGCGCGGAAGAACGGGATGATGTCGAGGTCGACGACCTCGCCGGCGTGCGCCCGCAGGTCACGAGCCGGCCGCGCTCGGCGAGCGCCTTCAGGGCCTCGGGGAACCGCTCGCCGCCGACGTGCTCGATCGCCAGGTCGACGCCGCGGCCGCCGGTGATCTCCGCCACGCGCTCGGCGACGTCCTCGCGCGTGTAGTCGATGCCGTGGTCGAGCCCGAGCGCCGCGGCGCGCTCGAGCTTCGCCGGGGAGCTCGAGGTGCCGATCGTCGTCGCGCCGGCGCGGTGGGCG
>JAICUS010000270.1 GCA_025935735.1 Solirubrobacteraceae bacterium
CCTGGTCGAGATCCAGAACGTCGCGCGCGAGCCCGGCTACCGCTCGAAGATCGCGGTGGTCTCGCACGCGAGCGGCGTCGATCCGGTCGGCGCCTGCGTGGGCCCGCGCGGCTCGCGCGTGCGCATGGTCGGCTCCGAGCTGCGCGGCGAGACGATCGACATCATCCCCTACAACGACGAGCCCGCCCGCTTCGTGGCCAAGGCGCTCAGCCCCGCGCGCGTGCGCGAGGTGCTGGTCGACGACTCCAACAAGCAGGCGACGGTCATCGTGCCGGACGACCAGCTCAGCCTGGCCATCGGCCGCGAGGGGCAGAACGCCAGGTTGGCCGCCCGGCTCACCGGCTGGCGGGTGGACATCCGCTCCGAGACCGAGTTCGCCAAGGAGGAGCAGGACTCGGGCTACGAGGAGGAGGAGACGGGCGGCCGCTGCGCGGCGATCCTGGCCAACGGCCGGCGCTGCCCGAACGCCGCCCTGCCGAGCTCGCGCTACTGCGGACTGGACGCCCACCAGGCCCTGGCCAACAAGGACACCGATCGCGTCAGCGCCTGAGCGCACCTGCATAGGCTGCCGGGCGCGCGCCCCTCAGGCGGCGTTGAGACGCTTCGCTAACGTAAACGGCTGCGTCGTGCCCGACCCGTCGGGGTCGGCTCCCGGTCGCGGCGCCTGGCTTCACCCGGCACGCGAGTGCTGGGAGGCGGCGACGGCCCGCCGCGCCTTTCGCCGCGCGTTCAAAACGCCGGTTTCAATACCACAGGACACCGTAGACTTCATACACACATGGCCAAGAAGCGCGTCCACGAGCTAGCCAAGCAGTACGACATGCCGACCCAGGAGGTCGTCAAGCGGCTGGCCGCCTACGGCATCGAGGTGAAGGCCGCCGCCACCGCCGTGGACGAGAAGCTCGCCGACGCCGCGCTGACCGGCAAGCCGAAGCCCAAGGACCTCACCAACGGCGCCAAGAAGCCGGCCCAGCCGGTCATCCAGCAGCGCGCCGGCTTCGGTCACGGCACCGCTCGCGCCCCGCGCGCCGAGAACCTGCGGCCGAAGCCGTCCGACGGCAAGTCCGGCGGCGACGGCCAACAGAATCAGGCCCGCCCACCCGGCCAGGCCGGCTCCCAGCCGCGCGACGGCCAGCAGAATCAGTCCCGCCCACCCGGCGGCGGCGGCCAGCGCCAGCGCCCGACGCGCTCCTCGCTGCAGGGCGAGCGCGCGCCCGGCGCGGCCGGCGGCGTGCGCCGCGTGGTGATCGACTCGCAGGCCTCCCGGCGCCAGGGCGGCGGCCCCGGCGGCGGTCCGGGCGGCCCTGGCGGCGGCCCGCCGCAGCGCCCGCCCCGGCGGCGCGGCGGCCGGCGGCGGCGCGGCACCTACGAGGAGCCCGTCGCGCAGGACAAGTCCACGCTGAAGGCCGACGTCATCCGGATCAACTCCGGCTCGACCGTCAAGGACGTGGCCGAGTACCTCGGCGTGGCCGTGCCCGAGGTGATCAAGAAGCTGATGGGCCTGGGGGAGATGGCCACGCTCACCCAGACGCTGTCCGACGACGCGATCCAGGTGCTGGCCGACGAGTTCGACAAGGAGATCGAGATCGTCACGGCCGCCCAGGACGCCGAGGCCGAGCCGGAGTTCGAGGACGCCGAGGAGGACCTCGAGCCGCGCCCGCCGGTGGTCACGATCATGGGCCACGTCGACCACGGCAAGACCTCGCTGCTGGACGCCATGCGCCAGACCGACGTGGCGGCGGGCGAGGCCGGCGGCATCACCCAGCACATCGGCGCCTACCAGGTCCACCAGGACGACGGCCGGACGATCACGTTCCTGGACACCCCGGGCCACGAGGCGTTCACCGCCATGCGCGCCCGCGGCGGCCAGGCAGCCGACATCGCGGTGATCGTGGTCGCGGCCGACGACGGCGTGCGCCCGCAGACCCGCGAGGCGGTCGACCACGCGAAGGCGGCCGAGGTGCCGATGCTCGTCGCGGTCAACAAGATCGACAAGGAGGGCGCGCAGCCCGACCGCGTGCGCACCGAGATGACCCAGCTCGGCCTGCAGCCCGAGGAGTGGGGCGGCGACACGATGTTCGTCGACGTGTCGGCCAAGACCCACCAGGGCCTCGAGGACCTGCTCGAGGGCATCCTGCTGATGGCCGAGGTCGAGGAGCTCACCGCCAACCCGGACACCGAGGCGTCCGGCACCGTGATCGAGTCAA
This sequence comes from Solirubrobacteraceae bacterium, assembly GCA_025935735.1. The sequence continues at coordinate 2,208 of JAICUS010000270.1, forward strand.
AGCTCGACCCGGGGCGCGGCGCGGTGGTCACCGTGCTCGTCCAGCGCGGCACGCTGAAGATCGGCGACGCCGTGGTGGCCGGCGCCCACTGGGGCCGGGTGCGGGCGATGTCCGACTACACCGGCAAGCGCGTCAAGACCGCGAGCCCGGCCGAGCCGGTGGAGGTCCTCGGCTTCGACTCCGTGCCCGAGGCGGGTGAGTACGTGCGCGTGGTGGAGAACGACCGCCGCGCCCGTTCGCTGGCCGGCGAGCGCGCCAACCGGCTCAAGCTCGAGCAGCAGGCCCGCCGCGGCGGCGTCAAGACCTCGCTGGCCAACATCTTCGACCAGCGCGGCGACGTCAAGGAGCTCAACCTGGTGCTCAAGGCGGACGTGTCCGGCTCGCTGGAGGCCTTCGAGGACGAGATCGCCAAGCTGCCGCAGGAGGAGGTCCAGGTCGCGATCGTGCTGTCCGGCGTGGGCGGCATCACGGAGTCCGACATCAACCTGGCCGCGGCCTCCGACGCCGTCGTGCTCGGCTTCAACGTCCGCCCGGTGGGCGACGCCCGGCTCCTGGCCGACCGCGAGGGCGTGGAGATCCGCACCTACTCGGTGATCTACCGGGCGATCGACGAGCTGCGCGACGCCATGCAGGGCATGCTCGCGCCGGAGACGGTCGAGGACGTCGTGGGCAACATCGAGGTCCGGCAGATCTTCCGCGCCTCGCGCGTGGGCGTGATCGCCGGCTGCATGGTCACCGACGGTCACGTCACCCGCGGCGCCAAGGTCCGGCTCATCCGCGACGGCGCGGTCGTCCACGACGGGACGATCGGCTCGCTGCGCCGCTTCAACGAAGACGTCCGCGAGGTCCAGACCGGCTTCGAGTGCGGCATCGTGCTCGCCAACTACTCCAACGTGGAGGAGGGCGACACGATGGAGGTCTACGAGACGCGGCAGGTCGAGCGGACACTGAGCTGAAGGCGGTACATCCCCTCCGCCCCGCCCCGATCATCCGACCTTCAGTGGACTCCGCATACGTCGTTCTCATGCGTGTCCACCTGCACTTCCCAGAGGCCGGATCTTTGAAGGGCAAGCGCGCGGAGCTCAACCGCATCAAGGCGCTGCTGCGGGAGCGCCTGCACACGTCCGTGGCCGAGGTCGGGCACCAGGACTCCTGGCAGCGCTCGACACTCGCGGTGGCGATCGCGGCGCGCACGGCGGCGTCGGCGCAGGAGACCGCGGACACCGTGCAGCGTGCGCTGGACGGCCGGCTGCCCCAGGGAGTGCGCGTGGAACGGCGGCTCGCCTCGTGGAACGACCTGGAGTCAATAACATGACCTCCGACCGGATGCGCCGGGTGGACGAGGCCATGAGGGAGGTCTTGTCCGGCGCCATAACCACTGAGCTGAAGGACCCCAGGGTCGGATTCGTCACCGTGACCGCCGTCGAGACATCGCCCGACCTGCGCCACGCGCGGGTGTTCGTGTCGGTGCTCGGCAACCCGGGGGAGCGGCGGCGCTCGCTGGCGGCGCTCGATCGCGCGCACGGCTTCCTGCAGCGCCGCGTGGCCGGTGAGCTGCGGCTGAAGCACACGCCGACGCTGGAGTTCGCCTATGACGACTCCTCCGAGCGCGGGATCCGCATAGCCGAGCTGATCGAAGGGCAGGATCGCACCTGATGGGAGGCTCCAACGGCTCGCTGCCGTCGCGCGAGGAGGTCCTGCGCGCGATCCGCGACTCCGAGCGCTTCTGCCTGACCACCCACGAGCGCCCGGACGGCGACGCGGTCGGCTCGCTCGCGGCGATGCAGCAGGTGCTCTCGGCACTGGGCAAGGACGCGGTGGCGTTCCTGCCGGCGGACGAGTTCCCGCTGCCCTACGAGTACCGCTTCATCCGGCTCGACGGCCTGGCCACCGAGCCGCCGGCGGACCTCTGCCAGCGCACGCTCGTCTTCCTCGACTGCGGCAACATCGACCGCACGCCGGCCAAGCAGCTCCGCAAGGAGGACGGCGGGGCGCAGATCCTCAACATCGACCACCACCACGACAACACGCGCTTCGGCACGGTCAACCACGTCGACCCGGCGTCCTCGTGCACGGCCGAGATCGTGTGGGACCTGATGGCGGGGCTCGGGGTCGATCCGACCAAGGAGATCGCCGAGGCGCTCTACGTCGGCCTGGTGACCGACACGGGCCGGTTCATGTACGAGAACACCGGGCCGCGCGCGCACGAGATGGCCGCGGACCTGATGGAGCAGGGCGTGGACGCGCACGCCATCTACCGCCGCCTGTACGAGGGCATCCCGCAGGGCAAGCTCGACCTGCTGGCCCGCGGCCTGTCCAACGTCGAGCGCTTCGACGGCGGGCTGCTGACCCTCACCCACCTGACCCGCGAGGACTACCGCACGACCGGCGCGGACGAGAGCTACTCCGAGGGCGTCGTGGACCACCTGCGCTCGGTCGAGGGCACCGCGGTGGCCGGGCTGGTGCGCGACCAGCTCTCGGACGGCACGCCGGCGCGCAAGGTCTCGCTGCGGGCCACCGACGACCGCATCGACGTCTCGCGGATCGCCCGCGCGGGCGGCGGCGGCGGGCACCGGCGCGCGGCCGGGTTCTCCACCGACCTCGAGTTCTCCGAGCTGGTGTCGTTCCTGCGCTCGCAGCTGGCCGATCAGCTTTGAGCGACGGGGTGCTGCTGTGCGACAAGCCCGCAGGGGTGACGTCGCACGACGTCGTGGCGGACGTGCGGCGCCGTTACGGAAAGGGCGTGAAGGTCGGCCACGCGGGGACGCTGGACCCGTTCGCCACGGGCCTGCTGCTCGTGCTCGTCGGCCGGGCGACGCGCGTGCAGCGCTTCCTGATGGCGCTGCCCAAGCGCTACGAGACGGTGGCCCGGCTGGGCTGGACGTCCACGACGGGCGACCCGGAGGGCGAGGTCGCGCCCGGGCGCGCCCCGTCGCTGGAGCTGCTGCCCACCGGCCTGGTGCGCCAGCGGCCGCCGGCGTACTCGGCGGTGAAGATCGGCGGCCGGCGGGCCTACGCGCTGGCCCGGGCCGGTGAGGATGTGGAGATCCCGGAGCGCGAGGTGTTCGTGTCGGCCTTCGAGCAGGTCTGGCGCGAGGGCGAGCGGGCCGCGTTCGCCATCGAGTGCTCCTCGGGCACCTACGTCCGCTCGCTCATCGCCGACCTCGGCGACGCCTATTGCCTGGAGCTGCGGCGAACGCACATCGGCCCGTTCGCGGTGGCCGACGCGGAGCGGTTCCTGCCCCTCGACGACGCGCTCGGGTTCCTGCCGGCGGTGGAGCTGGCCGGCGAGGACGCCCGCCGGGCGGCCCACGGCGTGGCCGTGCCGGGCCGCGCCGCCGGCGTCGTGCGCCTGCGCGACGCGGACGGCCTGATCGCGGTGGCCGAGCCGCGGCAGGACGGCACGCTGAAGCCCATCGTAGGCTTCCGCGGCTGATGGACCTGATCTGGCTCCCCGACGCCGCGCACCGACCGCGCCGCCTCGCCGTGGGCGAGTTCGACGGCGTGCACGCCGGGCACCGCGAGGTGATCCGCGGCGCCGGCGCCGTGCTCACCTTCGAGCCGCACCCGCGCACCGTGGTCGCCCCGGCGGCCGCGCCCAAGCTGCTCACCACGCTCGAGCAGAAGGCCGACCTGATCGCGGCGCTCGGCGTGGAGGAGCTGATCGTGATCCCGTTCGACGGCTCGTTCGCCGCCCAGACCGCCCAGGAGTTCGTCGACCACATCCTGGTGGGGCAGCTCGGGGCGACCTGGGTGTCGGTGGGGGAGAACTTCCGGTTCGGCAACCGGGCCCGGGGCGACGCCGACCTGCTGCTGGCCCAGGACGCGTTCGAGACGCGGGTGGTGGAGATGGTCGAGCTGGAGGGCCAGATCGTCTCCTCCTCGCACATCCGCGGGCTGGTGGCCACGGGCGACGTCCGCGCCGCGGCCCGGCTGCTGGGCGCGCCGTTCGAGCTGCGCGGCCAGGTCGTCCACGGCGACAAGCGCGGGCGCACGCTCGGCTTCCCCACGGCGAACGTGGTGCCCGACCCCGCGCACGCGGTGCCCGACCACGGCATCTACGCCACCCGCGCGGTCGTCCCCGGCCTCGGCGAGTGGGCGGCCGCGGTGTCGATCGGCGTCCGGCCGACGTTCGTGACCGGCCGCGGCCTGCTCGTGGAGGCCTTCCTGCTCGGCTTCGACGGCGACCTCTACGGCCGCGAGCTGCGGCTGGAGTTCGTCGCCCGCACCCGCGGCGAGCGCCGCTTCGACTCCGTCGACGCGCTCGTGGCGCAGATGCACGCGGACGTCGACGAGATCGCGAACATCCTGCAATAGACATTCGTTCGGTCTTGCCGGGACGCCGCGCGGGTACCCGGTGGGCATGCGGGTCCTGCTCGCGCACGCCCTGAACCCGAAGCGCCGCCGGATCGAGCGGCTGCTGGCCGGCGCGGGCCACGAGGTGCTCGCCGCCGGCGACTGCGAGGAGGCGCTCGCGCTCTGCCGGACCGCGCGCCCGGACGTGGCCGTGCTGCACGCGCGGCTGTGCGACGGGCTCGTGTGCCGCATCAAGGCCGATCCGGACGCCTACCGGACCGCGGTCGTGCTGATCGAGCCCGCCGGGCTGGAGGCCGAGGCGGCGGTCGCCGCGATGCGCCAGGGCGTACAGGACTTCCTGGTCGAGCCGGTGGCCGACGGCGAGGTGCTGACCCGGGTCGAGGCCGCCGCGCGGACCAAGGACCTCCAGCAGGAGCTGGTGGCGCAAGGGATGCGGCTGGAGTCGCTGCTGCGCGAGGACGCGCTCACCGGCCTCCTGAACCGGCGGGCGATCCTCGCCCAGCTCGCCGGGACGGTCAGCGGCGCGCGCCGCCACGGGCACCCGCTGTCGGTGGCGATGATCGACCTCGACGGCTTCAAGGCGGTCAACGACGAGCACGGCCACGCCGCCGGGGACGCGGTGCTGGTCGGCGCCGTGCGGGCGATGCGCGCCCACCTGCGCGCCGAGGACCAGCTGGGCCGCCTGGGCGGCGAGGAGTTCCTGGTCCTGCTGCCCGACACGCGGGGCGATGCCGCCACCCACGTCGCGGAGAAGCTGCGCGAGGAGGTCGCGGCGGCGAGGGTGGGTGGGCCGAAATCAGTGTCGGTGACCTGCAGCATCGGCGTCGCCACCTGGGACGGCGAGACCCCGGAGCTCCTGCTCCGGCGGGCCGACGAGGCGCTCTACGCCGCCAAGGACGCCGGGCGCGACCGGGTCATCGCTGCTACCCTGCACGGCCGCACATGACGATGACCGTAGAGGAAAAGCGCGAGATCGTGACGCGCTTCGGGAGCGACGAGAACGACACCGGCGCCACCGAGGTGCAGGTCGCGCTGCTCACGCACCGGATCAACCATCTCACCGAGCACCTGCGCGAGCACAAGCACGACCATCACTCCCGCCGCGGGCTGCTGATGCTGGTCGGCCGCCGCCGCCGGTTCCTCAACTACATGCAGCGCAAGGATCTCGAGGGCTACCGCTCGCTCATCCGCGAATTGGGATTGCGTCGTTAAGGCGTGCAGCCCCTCCGCCCCACCCCGATCATCCGACCTTAACGGCATGGCGCTGGCCGCGGGCGAACCCGCGCCCGAGCTCTCGCTGCGCCGCTCCAACGGCGACCCGTTCACCCGCGAGGACCTGCTCGGCCACACCACGGTCCTCGTCTTCTATCCGTTCGCGTTCTCGCCGGTCTGCACCGACCAGCTCTCG
>JAICUS010000445.1 GCA_025935735.1 Solirubrobacteraceae bacterium
CGCGGGTGCCCAAGGCCGACGGCGGCAAGTTCGAGTTCTCGCTCGGCACGAAGGGCAAGCGCGTCGACGCGGTGGGCATCCCGCACCTCGCCTTCTGCGAATAGCCCTTTTGCGCGGGGCTGCCTGAGCGTACGCTCCCGCGCACCATGCGAGGACTCCTGATCGCGGCCGCGGCCGCGGCGCTGTGGGCAGCGAGGGCTTCTCCTGCGCGGCCGTCGCGGGGCGCCCGGACGGCGCCGCGTTCCTCGCCGGCGTCGTCTACGACGCACAGGGCCGCGACGAGATCGTGGCCGCCGACCGGCCGCCGGGCGGGACGTTCGCCGCGCCGGTGGTGGTGGCGCGTCCCGGCGCGCGGGAGATCCTGGAGATCGCCGCCGCGCGGTCGGCCCGCGGCGACGCCGTCGTGGCCTGGGTCGAGGCGCGCGGCGACCATGCGCACGTGTTCGCGAGCCTGCGCTCGGCGGGCGGCGCGTTCGGTGCCCCGGCGGTCCTCGATTCGACCCGGGCCGCGGTCGACCTCGCGGCGGGGATGTCGGCCGGCGGCGACGCGATCCTCGCCTGGTCCGACGCCGCGCTGCGCGACCGGCTGCCGGAGGGCACGCGCGCGCTGACGAGCATCGCCCCCGCGGGCGGGACGTTCGGCGCCGCCCGCGTCGTCGCCCGCGACGGCCGCGCGACGGCGCTGGCGGTGGCCGACGACGGCCGCGCGCTGGTCGCGGTGTCGGCGCAGGACGCGCTGCGCGTGGCGGAGCGACCGCCCGGCGGGGCGTTCGGCCGGCCCGTCGGCGTCGCGCGCACCGGCGCGAGCCAGGTCGCGGTCGCGCTCGCCGACGGCGGCCGCGCGGCGCTCTTCTGGGTCTCGGCGAGCAGCGGCGCGGCGGGCATCGTCACCCGGGCCGCGAGCGGAGCGTTCGGCCGGCCCGTCACGCTGGCCCACCCGCTGCCTGCCGGCTCACGGCCGGTCGCCACGGCCGCGATCTCCGGGTCATTGGATGGCGGCGGTGGCGGCGGAGGCGACCTCGGCGCCGGCCAGGAGGCGTGGGTGGCCGCGGCGCTGCGGCCGGACGGCGTGCTGGCCGCCTGGCTCGCGCCGCGCCGCGTCGCCGGGCTGGTCACGACCGGGGTGCGGACGGCGTTCCTCCCGGCCGGCGGCGGCCCGGTGGAGCGCTCGGCGCTGGCCGGCGGGCTGCGCGACGCGACGAACGTGATCACGTACTCGTCCGCGGACGGCGGCGCCGGGGTGGCCTGGCTGGAGATGAGCACGGTGGGGCGTGCGCTCCTGCACGCCGCCGTGGCCGGCGGGACGCGGCCGCCGGACCCGCCCGCTCCCTCGGTCAGCGTGGGGCCGCCGCGCCGCTCGCTGCTGAAGTGGTCGGACTCGCTGGCGCTGCCGGTCACCTGCAGCGCGGCTTGCGACGTGCGCGCCCAAGCGCCGCACAGGGCCGCCGACGGCACGCTCTCGCTCACCCGCGCCGGCCACGGCGTCCTGCGCGTCCATCCACTGGGCGCGCCGATCGCCCGCCGGCGGGGCGGGCGCGTGCGCCTGCGGCTGCTCTACGGCGCCCCCGGTGCGGCGCATCCGGCCGTCCGCACGGTGTCCGTGCGGCTGCGCCTGCGTCCGCCGCCGCCGCTGCCGCACCCCTACGACGTGCGGGCGCGGCGCCGGCCGGGCGAGCGGATCCGCGTGACGTGGCGCACCGACGTCGTGAGCCCGAAGGCGGGCTTCGTGGTGATCGGCGAGGCGAGGCGCGGCGGACCGGTGCTCGCGATCGACGCGGTCGTGACCCCGCGACACCGGCGCCGCTTCGCGCTCACCTTGCGGCACGCGCGCGCCGTGCGGCTCGTGACGCTGTTCACGTTCGCGGGGTTCGCCCGGCACCAGCAGGTCGTGCGGGTGCGCTGAGATGCGCCGGCTCCTCGCCCGGCTCGCGCTCGCGGCGCCGCTGGTCGCCCCTGCCGCGGCGGGGGCGGCGCCGCCGGGCGAGGTGCCGTTCAGCCAGCTCTTGGGCGACGTGGCGTGCGTGTCCGCCACCGGTGCGCCCGACGAGGTGGCGGTCGCCGGCGACGACCGCCGCGGCCGGCCCGGCATCCGCCTGCTCGTCGCCGGGCCCGCCGGCCTGGCGCCCGCCGCCCGCGTGCCGCTGCCGGTGGTGGAGTGGACGAGCCGCGCCCGCGGCAGCTTCCCGGCCGACGACCGCGTGCGGGTCAGCCTCGGGCTGCGGCCGGCGCGGACCGTCGCCACGATCCCCGCGACCTCGACCGCCGCGCTCTCGGGATGGCCTCCCGTCGCGGGCCCGCGCTGACCGCCGGCGTCTTCGGCCTCACCGGGGACCGCCGGCGCTTCACCGTCCGGCTTCGTCACGTGCGCGGCGTGCGGTTCGTCAGGCTGCACCTGCTCACCTGGCGGGGCACCGACGTCACGCGGACGGCCCGGGTCGCCGGGCGGGCGAGGGAGATCCCCGTCGGCTGAGCTACCGTCCCCGGGCATGGAGAAGCCCACCGTCGAGGTCCCCTCGGACCAGCCGCCGTCGTATCAGCTCGAGCTCGAGGACATCGAGGTGGGCGACGGCGACGAGGCGGTCGCGGGCCGCGTCGTCGAGGTCCACTACGTCGGCGTGTCCTGGAAGACCGGCCGCCAGTTCGATGCCTCCTGGGACCGGGGCAAGACGTTCAAGTTCGGGCTCGGCAAGGGGCAGGTCATCCCCGGCTGGGACCAGGGCGTGGCCGGGATGCGGGCCGGCGGCCGCCGCCGGATCACGATCCCGCCGAGCCTGGCCTACGGCAAGCGCGGCGCGGGCGGCGTCATCGGCCCCGACGAGACGCTCGTGTTCGTGGTCGACCTGGTCTCCGTCGGCTGATGGCCGAGCGCCGCGTCGTCTACTCGACCGGCGACGGCGACCTGCGCAAGGCCCGCCCCGCCGACGCCCGCCGGGCCGCCGCCGCACAGGGCGGCCGGGTGAAGGTGCGCCGCGAGGTGGCCGGGCGCCGGGGCAAGGCCGTGACCACCGTGAGCGGCGTCCCGCTCGACGACGCCGGCCTGCGCGAGCTCGCCGGCCGCCTCAAGAAGCGCTGCGGCGTGGGCGGCTCGGCCAAGGACGGCGTGATCGAGCTGCAGGGCGACCACCGCGACGCCGTCGTCGAGGTGCTGCGCGCCGCCGGCTACGACGTGGTGCTGGCCGGCGGCTGATCGAGCTCGGCGGCCAGGTCGGCCACTGAGTCCAGGATGCGGGAGGCGCGGAACGGGAAGCGCTCGGCCGCCGCGCGCGTGGTCACGCCGGTGAGCACGAGGATCGCCTCCAGGCCGGCCTCCAGCCCCGCGACGATGTCGGTGTCCATGCGGTCGCCGATCATCGCGGTGGTCTCCGAGTGGGCGTCGATGGCGTTCAGCGCCGAGCGCATCATCAGCGGGTTGGGCTTGCCGACGTAGTAGGGGTCGACGCCGGTCGCCCGGCTCACCAGCGCGGCCACCGAGCCGGTCGCGGGCATGGGGCCGTCCGGGCTCGGGCCGGTGTTGTCCGGGTTGGTGGCGATGAACCGCGCGCCGTTGACGATCAGCCGGATCGCGTGCGTGATGCGCTCGAACGAGTACGTGCGGGTCTCGCCGAGCACGACGTAGTCCGGCTCGCGCTCGGTCAGCGTGTAGCCCGCCTCGTGCAGCGCGGTGGTCAGGCCGGCCTCGCCGATCACGAACGCCGAGCCGCCCGGCCGCTGGGACTCGAGGACCCGCGCGGTGGCGAGCGCCGAGGTCCAGATCGACTCCTCCGGCACGTCGAGGCCGCTGGCCCGCAGCCGCGCCGACAGGTCGCGGCGCGTGTAGATCGAGTTGTTGGTCAGCACGAGGAACGGCGTGCCGGTCTCGCGCAGCCGGGCGAGGAAGCGGTCGGCGCCGGGCAGCGCCTGCTCCTCGTGCACGAGCACGCCGTCCATGTCCATCAGCCACGAGTGGATCTCACGCCGGGTCACGCCCGACAGGCTACGGTCAATCCGCTCCGATCGAGCGGACGACGGCCGCGAAGACCGCGCGGGTCTGACGCGTCGGGGTCCAGGCGTGGATGCTCACGAGATGGCGGCGGCCGCGGGCCGTCCAGCGGCGGCAGATGTGATTGTCGAAGCAGCCCCGGGCGGCGGCGCCGTCCGCGACGGTCAGGTGCACCAGCCGTGGGGGACGATCCCGGCTCGCGTGGCCCGAGGCGCCGCCCCAGGCGACGTCGAGCGAATGCGGCGAGGCCTGGACGAGCGTGAACGCGCTGCCCGGTCGCGGCAGCACGGCCGGGCAGGCGCGCGGCTCGGCCTGACGGCAGAGCAGCCGCAGCCACCGCGGCGTCTTGACCATCGCGACGCCGCCGGCCGGCGCGGCGGGCACGAGCTCGCGGACGGCCGGCATCGCGCGCGGCCGGTCGCGGACGAGCGTCCGCAGCGTGGCCACGGCCTGCGCGAACGGCCCCCACGCGCCGAGCGCGATGACCCGCTGCCGGCTGCCGTCCCGCCAGCTGAACGCCACGAGGTCGCGGAACTCGCCCGGTCCCCGCGAGCGGGTGAGGTACAAGCGGCCGGCCAGTCCGCCCCAGCGGCGCGGACCCGCGTCCAACGCCCTTCCCCCGGGAGCCGTGAGCCAGGCGGACACGGGGCGGCGCACGGCGGGGGAGAGCGCGAAGGCGTGCGCCGCGCGGCCGGCCGGGCCGCTCCCGGAGACGACCGCGGCGCGCGAGTCGGCTTCGTCGCGCAGGACGACGTAGCTGAATGGGAACGCCGGCCGGGCGCGGACGATCACGAGCGTGTACGCGTCGCTCAGGGTCCGCGGCCGGCGCGTCACACAGGAGGCCCGCAGGCCCGGGACGGAGGCGCAGGCCGCGACCGCCCAGCCGGGCAGCGCCGCCGTCCGGGCCCCGGCGGCGGCGGGCCGGTGCGCGGAGCAGCCCGAGAGCGCGCCGGCGGCGAGGAGGCTCGCGAGGAGCCGCACTGACATTCCCCTTCTACGAGCGGAGCCCGGGAAGCGGTCCGCGGCGCTAGTGCGACGGGCAGCGGCCCGGGCGCTTGGCGCCCGGCGCGATGCAGAGGTCCGACCGGGCCGGCGGGCGGCCGCGGCGGATCGTGATCGTGGTGAGCTTGGCGATGAAGCCCGGCTTGGAGACCGTGACGATCAGCCGCGTGCCGGCTGGGAGCGCGCGCTCGA
>JAICUS010000649.1 GCA_025935735.1 Solirubrobacteraceae bacterium
CTGCGCTTCCTGCCGCCGCTGATCGTCAGCGCCGACGAGGTCGACGACGCCCTCGGGCGGCTGCGCTCGCTGCTCGCCTGACACGCCGTCCCCGACGCGCTGGTTTGGCGAGCATCGTGCGGCGGTAACAACTCGCTGAGGAACAGGCGTTGCGCGGACGGAGCATGATGCTGGCTGGCGTGGTGGCGATCGGAGTCGCGGCTCCTGCCTTCGCGCTCGACACGCCCGCGTCCGGGCCGCTGCAGGTGCCTGTGCCCGTGCCGACCGTTCGCGTGCCGGTACCGACGGCTGTGCCGACGGTGCCGGTGCCGGTCCCGACGGTGCGGCTGCCGCTGCCCACGGCCGTGCCGACCGTGCCCGTGCCGGTGCCGACCGTGCGCGTGCCGGTGCCGACCGTGCGCGTGCCGGTGCCGACCGTCGCGCCCCCCAGCGGCGGGGGCGGGACAGCGCCGCCCGCGCAGGGCGGATCGGGTTCTGCCGGCGGCGGGAGCACGGCCGGCGGCGGTGGCGGATCCGCGAGCGGCGGCGGCGGCTCGGCGGGCAGCGGCAACTCAGCGGGCGGCGGCGACGGCTCGGCGGGCGGCGGCGGCTCCGCGGCGCGCGGTGGTGTCGCCGCAACGACTGCAGGCGACGCGCGCGGCTCGGCGGCCCGCACGACCGCCGGTGGCGGCTCGCCGGCGCGGGGAACCGCGGGCGCGGCGCGGCCCGCGACCCGGGCGGAGCGGATCCGCCTGCGCGAGCGGCGTCTGCGCGAGACGGTGGACAGCCGCCAGGCCTGTCTGGGCGCGCTCACGGCGCCGGAGCGGCGGGTGCTCGTCCTGCGCGCCGGGGTCGGCGCGGGCCCGCCGCTGACCCGCACCCGGGTCGCCCGGCGGCTGGAGATCACGGTCAAGCGCGTCGCCCGGCTCGAGCGCGCCGGATTGCGCCGGCTGCGCGGGCTGTGCACCGGCGCGTCCGGGGCGGCAGGCGGGGCGTCCGGCGAGCTCGTGTCCGGCGAGGGCGGCGCCGCGATCGTCAGCGGCGGAGAGGACGGCGGCGGCTCCGCGGCCGGCGCCGGCGGTTCCGGTGACGGGAGCGAGGGCGCCGCGGGCGGCGGCCACAGCGGCGCGAGCGGCGGCGGCAGCAGCGGCTCGGGCGGCGGCAGCTCCGGCGGCAGCGGCTCGGGCAATGGCGGCTCGGCCGGCGGCTCGCGCGGCGGCGTCGAGGGCGTCTCCGCCACGCACCCGCCCAGCGGCGGCGGCGTCAATCTCACGATCCCGCTCATCCTCGTCGCGCTCGCGCTCGCAGCCTGGGCGCTCACGCGCACGCTGCGCGGCCGCGGCGCCTCCCCGGCCGTCGCCGGCGCGGAGCCCGAGCCGCCGAAGCCGTGGCGCCCGCGCCTGCGCTCGACCATGCAGGGCCCTGGCTGGACCGAGCGGCCGTCCGCTGGCACGGGGGACGCCGCGAGCTGGTCGCCGGGCTCGCCGCCCGCGGCCGGTGCCGGCTCGGATGCCCCCGCGCAAGGCGGCGGCGACGCCGGCTCCGACGGCGCCCCGCCTCCGGACGCCGCCCAGCCGGCCCGCGACGAGAGTTGGGCGGCGCGGCCGCAGCAGCCCAGCCGGCGCTGATGGACCTCGAGGCCTGGACCGCGCCGCCCGGCGACGTCATCCCGAACCACCCGCGCTTCCCGGTGCTCGTCTATCGCGGCGTGGCGGGCATCGAGGACGCCGGGGCCGCGCGGGCGCTGCTCGGCCGGCACGGCTGGGGCGGCTCGTGGGTGGACGGCGTGTTCGACTTCCACCACTTCCACTCCAACGCCCACGAGGTCCTCGCCGTGGTGGCCGGCGCCGCGACGCTGGAGCTCGGCGGCCCGCAGGGCGAGTCCTTCGACGTCACCGCCGGCGACGTGCTCGTGCTCCCCGCCGGCACCGGCCACCGCCGGGCGAGCGCCACCGGCGGCTTCAGCGTCGTCGGCGCCTACCCGCGCGGCCAGGAGGACTACGACCTGCTGCGCGACGCCGACGCCGCCGCCCGCGAGCGGATCGCCGCCCTGCCCGTCCCGCCGGAGGACCCGGTGGGCGGCGACGGCATAGCCACCTGGCGCTGAACTGCATGCAAAGTCGGCCTCGAAGGGCTTGCGCAGCCCTTCCTGGAGTGATTTCGTATGCAAGATGCCGGAGACGAGCGCGGTCCGGGTCCGGGAGCAGCTCCAGGACGCGATCCTCGAAGGGGTCCTGAAGCCGGGCGAGCGCCTGCGCGCGGAGGCCCTCGCGCAGCGCTACGGCACGTCGCGCACACCCGTGCGCGAGGCGCTGCTCCAGCTGGAGGCGCAGGGTCTCGTCGAGGTCGAGCCCAACCGCGGCGCGGTCGTGCGCGCCTTCGACCGCGCGGACCTGCTCGACCTCTACGACGTGCGGGCGCTGCTGGAGCCCGCCGCGGCCGCCAGAGCCGCACACCGCATCGAGGCCGACGACATCGAGCGCCTGCAGCGCAACTGCGACGCCGCGCAGGCCGCCGGCGACGACGCCGACGCCCAGATCGCCCTCAACGAGGAGTTCCACCGGATCATCGGCGAGGCGGCGGGCAGCCCGCGGCTCGCCGTGGCCATGCGCGCCGTGGCCGGCATCCCCCGCGCCTTCCGCCAGGTGTTCTGGCACTCGGAGGAGCAGCGGGCGGAGTCGCTGTTCTGCCACCGCCGGCTCGTCACGGCGTTCCGCACCCGCGACGCGCAGCTGGCGGAAGCGGTGATGCGGATGCACATCCTCGGCGCCGTCGCGTTCTTGGAGGAGGTGACGACCACGCATGGCTGACCCGCCGCTGCACGGCCTCCGGGTGATCGAGTTCGGCCAGCTGCTGGCGGGCCCGTACACCGGCACGCTGCTGGGCGACTTCGGCGCCGACGTGATCAAGATCGAGGCGCCCGGCGACGGCGACGCGATGCGCGACTGGGGCCGCCTGCGCCACAACGGCCACAGCCTCTGGTGGTCGATCCTCGCGCGCAACAAACGCTCGGTGACGCTGAACCTCCGGGAGCCGGACGGCCAGCGGATCGCGAAGAAGCTCGCTGCCACCGCCGACGTCGTGCTGGAGAACTTCCGTCCCGGAACGATGGAGAAGTGGGGGCTGGGACCCGACGACGTCCACGCGGCCAACCCCGGCTGCATCTACGCGCGCGTCTCCGGCTACGGCCAGACCGGCCGCTAC
>JAICUS010000061.1 GCA_025935735.1 Solirubrobacteraceae bacterium
AATACGGCCTGCCAGGCCCCAGCGGCGAGCGATTTTGACTGCGGGCTGCAAAAATCGCGCCCGACATGAGCGACGACGCGGCGCCCGCTGGGACGCGCGAGCTGAACCGGCTGCGGGTGCTCGAGGCGCTGCTCGGCCATGCCGCGAGCAGCCGCTCGGAGCTCGCGCGCCGGACCGGGCTCAGCCGCGCCACGGTGTCCGCGCTGCTGGACGAGCTGGAGTCCGCGGGGATGGTCGAGCAGCGCCCCGACGAGCGCGGCGACGGCGACGGCCCACGCCCGGGGGGCCGGCCGCCGCCGCAGGTGTCGCAGGACTGGTCGCGCGCGGAGGTCGACCACGCGCCCGCGGAGAGCCTCGACCTGGCCCGCGAGCTGGTCGCCGGCGTGCTGCGCGCCGCCGGCGTGGAGCGCGCGAAGGTGCTGGGCGTCGGGATGGGCGTCGCCGCGCCGGTCGACCCGGCGAGCGGCACGGCCTACACGGACGGCATCCTGCCGAGCTGGGACGGCATCGACCCCGCGGCGGAGATGGCGGCCCGCCTGAAGCTCGAGGTCCAGCTGGAGAACGACGCCAACGCCGGCGCGCTGGGGGAGCACCGCTTCGGCGCCGGCCGCGGCGCGAGCGACATGGGTCTACGTCCGGCTGTCGACGGGCGTCGGCGTCGGCCTGGTGCTGGACGGCCGGCCGTACCGCGGCGGTGCCGGCCTGGCGGGCGAGCTGGGCGGCGAGCTGGCAGGCGCCGGGGACGTGCTGCTGGAGCCGCTGCGCGGCGCGATCGAGCGCCGCGCGGTGCCGCCCGCCGCCGCGACCGTGCGGGTGACGCGCGGCGCCCTCGGCGAGCAGGCGGAGGTGCCGGGCGCGGCCGCCCTGCCGCTGGCCCGGGCGCCGCGGGCGCTGGCCCGCCGGCTCGCCTGAAAAGACCAGATGTTTTACGATAGGGTGCGCGTGTGACCATCGAGCGGGCCGAGGCCAACCTGTCCGCCGGGCTGCGGGACCCCCGGACCGGCGGCACCGTCCGCGACGCCGCGTTCGACGTCCTGCGCGCGCTCGGGCTGACGACGATCTTCTCGAACCCCGGCTCCACCGAGGTGCCGTTCCTGGCCGGGCTGCCCGAGGACCTGCGGTTCGTGCTCGCGCTGCACGAGGGCGCCGTGGTCGCGATGGCCGCGGGCTACGCGATCGGCCGCGGCGCGCCCGCGCTCGTGCTGCTGCACTCGATGCCCGGGCTCGGCAACGCCGTGGCGGCGCTGGCCACCGCGCGGGCCAACCGCGCACCGCTCGTGGTCGTCGTCGGCCAGCAGGACCGGCGCCACCTCTCGGTGGACCCGTTCCTGGCCGGCCGGCTGGACGGGCTGGCCGGCGAGTACCCCGTCCACGCGGCGCAGCCGGCCCGCCCGCAGGACGTGCCGGGCGCGCTCGTGCGCGCGCACCACGAGGCCGCGACGCACCGCGGCCCGGCGCTCGTCACGGTGCCGATGGACGACTGGCTCGCCCCGGCCGGCGAGCCGCACGAGACGATCGGGCCGGCGCGGCTGCTGCGCTCGCAGGCGGCCGACCCGGTCGCGGTCGAGGCGCTGGCGGCGCTGCTCGAGCAGGCCGAGAGCCCGGCGATCGTCGCGGGCGCCGGCGCCGACGGGCCGGCCGGCTGGGCGGCGCTGACCGCGCTGGCCGAGCGGCTCGGCTGCCCGGTCTTCCAGGAGCCGTTCGGCGGCCAGGCCGGCTTCCCCCAGGACCATCCGCGCTTCGCCGGCCATCTGCCCGCCCGCCGCGCCCGCCTGCGTGAGACGCTCGCCCCGCATGACCTCGTCGTGGTCGTCGGCACCCACGCCTTCCGCCAGTACCCGTACGACCCGGGCCCGCTGGTGGACGAGGGCACGCGGATCGCGGTCGTCACCCAGGACCCGGAGGAGGCGCACCGCAGCCCGGCCGACCTGGCGGTGATCGGGGACCCGGCCGCCATCGCCGCCGCGCTCGCCGACGCGGTCGATGCCCGCGAGCCCGCCGCCGTCGACGCCTGGCGCCCGGAAGCGCCGGTGCCGCCGCGGCCGGGAGAGCCGCTGCGGGCCGGCCACGTCCTGCAGGCCCTCGCCGACCGCCTCCCGCGCGACGCGATCCTCGTCGAGGAGACGCCGTCCAGCCGCCCGGAGCTGCACGCCCGCATCCCCGCCACCGCGCCGCTCGGCTTCGTCAGCGCCATGGGGATGCTCGGCTTCGCCCTCCCCGCGGCGGCCGGCCTGAAGCTGGCCGCCCCCGAGCGCCCCGTGCTCGCCGTCGTGGGCGACGGCTCGAGCCTGTACCAGATCCTCGCGCTGTGGAGCGCGGTGTCGTACGAGGCCGGCGTGCTCTACGTCGTGCTGGTCAACGGCGGCTACGCGATCATGGACCGGCTCGCCGAGCGCAGCGGCACCACCGGCCCGTGGCCGAAGGTGGACACGATCGACATCGCCGCGCTCGCCCGGGCGCAGGGGTGCGAGGCGGTTCGGGTGACCGAGCAAGCCGACCTGCTCGCGCGGCTGGACGCGCTCCTGCCCGGCCTGGCCGACCGCCGAGCGCCGCTGCTGCTCGAGGTGGCGGTGGCGCCGGACGAGACGTTCGATCCGTAGTCGGCTGCGGCGGGCTCGGCCAACGGCTGCTGGGTAGGGAAGCGAGGGCCCTGGCCGCCGTGCGCGGATGATCGGCCCGGCGGAGCCCGCCGGAGGCGCGTGTCAGGTTAGGCGGAGATCGTCCGACGAACTTTACACGCGAAACCCTGAGCAAACCCGAGCGCGGTCGAACGTGATCGATTCGCCCCCACACGCGTGAATCACGCGCACACTCGACCCTCGCACCCGGGCCCGAGGCCGACCGCCGCCCTACCCAGCAAGCAGTTCGCCGGGCCCGCCCCAAACGCCGGCCTCAAGCCGCGTTCATCGCCTCGAGGATCTCGTGCGTCCGGAGCGACTCGCCCGCCAGCTCCGCCCGCACCCGCCCCTGACGCAGCACGAGCACCCGATCGCACAGCGACGACAGCTCGTCGATGTCGGTCGAGCAGATCAGCACGGGCGCGCCCGCCGCCGCGGTCGAGCGGATCAGCGCGTGCATCTCCGCCTTGGCGCCCACGTCCACCCCGCGCGTCGGGTCGTCGAGCAGCACCACGGACGGCTGCGCGTCGAGCCACTTGGCGAAGACGACCTTCTGCTGGTTGCCGCCCGACAGCGAGCCGGCCGGCTGGTCGACCGAGCGGGAGGCGATCCGCAGCGCCTTCACGGACGCCCGCGCCCGCGCTCGCAGCGCCCCCGCGCGGACGATCCAGCCGTCCGCCGCCAGCCCGACCGAGCGGATCTGGCCCATGTTCTCCCACAGCGGCTTGTCGAGCATCAGCCCGAGCCGCCGCCGGTCGCCGGACACGAGCGCCACCCCCGCGCGGACCGCCGCCCGCAGCCCGCGCGGCACCGTCCGCCCGTCGGGCAACACGACCGAGCCGGTGTCCGGCCGGGCGAGCCCGGACACGAGCTCGAGCACCGTGTGGTGCCCGGCGCCCGCGACCCCGGCCAGGCCCACCACCTCGCCGGGGCCGACGCTCAGGGAGACGTTGCCGATCCGCCCGAAGACCGTGACGTCGCGCAGCTCCAGCCGCCCCTTCGCGTCGGCCTCCACGGCCGCGGCCACGCTCGAGCGCAGCGACGCGTCGGCGACCTCCGAGCGCGCGCGCTCGCCCAGCATCGCCTCGACGATCGCCGGCACGGTGAGCTCGGCCCGCGGCCGCGCGGCCATCGCCACCCGCCCGTCGCGCAGCACGGTCACCTCGTCGCACAGCGCCATCACGTCCTCGAGGATGTGCGAGACGAACACGACGCCCACCTGGCGGTCGCGCAGCACCCGCAGCACGCCGAACAGCAGCTCGGTCGACTGCGCGCCGAGCGCGGACGTCGGCTCGTCCAGGATCAGGACCCGCGGCGAGGTGAGCAGCGCCTTGGCGATCTCCAGCAGCTGCCGCTGGGCCAGCGGGAGGTCGGCCACCAGCCGGCGCAGCGGCACGTCGAGCCCCAGGTCGGCCAGCACCGGCCGTGCCCGCGCCGCCATCTCCGAGCGCGAGACGAACGGCCCGCGCCGCGGCTCGCGCATCGGATAGAGGTTCGACAGGACGTCGAGGTCCGGGAAGACGTTGAGCTCCTGCGAGACGACGGCCACCCCGTGGCGCACGGCGTCGGCGGTGGAGCCGAAGTGCACCTCGTGGTCGTCCAGGCGCACGGTCCCCGCGTCGGGGGCGAGCGCGCCGGCGATGATCTTCACCAGCGTCGACTTGCCCGCCCCGTTCTCGCCCAGCAGCGCGTGCACGGCGCCGGCGCGGACCGCGAGGTCCACGCCGGCGAGCGCGACGACGCCGCCGTAGGACTTGTGGATGCCGCGCGCCTCGAGCACCCGCTACAGGCCGGGCGGCATCGGGATCAGGTAGGAGTCCTGGTTGGCCAGCTGCTTGTCGACGATCGGCTTGAAGTACGACGCCCGGCTCTCCGGGCTCTGCTGGCGGGTCAGGATCTCGTCGATGTTCTTGGAGTTGACGACCAGCGCGCCCGGGTTCCACAGGCCCTCGGGCAGCGGCTTGCCGCTCTGCGCCGCCTCGGCCATGAGCTTGACCGCGAGGTAGCCCTTCAGCCAGTGCTCGGGGGACACCAGCGCCTCGACGTAGCCGTCCTTGACGCCCTCGAGCGCCACCGGGTCGAGGTCGTCCGCGCCGACCAGCAGCTTCTTCTGGCCCTTCTGCTTCTGGATCCGGGTCAGCGAGACGGCGGCCTGCGAGCCCGGGCCGACGTAGGCCACGGCGTTCGGGTGCGCCTTCACCTGCGCGCTCCAGGTGTTGTAGTTGTCGGTCGGGCTCTGCTTGGCGTCGAAGACGAGGTATCTCAGGCCCGGGCGCTCCTTCTTCATGACCTGCTGGAAGCCCTGGTTGCGCTGCTCGAGCACGATCAGGCCCGGTGTGTCGGTGCCGATCAGCACCTCGCCCTTCGCGCCCTTCGGGATCTTCGGCAGCAGCGCCTTGGCCAGGTCCTGGCCGATCTCCACGTTGGAGTTGGCGACCAGCAGCTTCTCGGTGTCGAGCGCGCCCTCGGGCGGCGGCGTGTCGACGCCGACCAGCGGCACGTTCTGCGCCGCGGCGGTCTGCAGCGGCCGCAGGAACAGGTCGGGCGTGAGCGTCATCATCGCCACGCCGTCCTTCGACGTGCGGGCGGCCGCCTGGAAGAGCTGGACCTCCTTGGGCCCGTCGACCGCGGCGGGAGCGGACTCGGTGAGCTTGACCCCGGGCGTGTCGGCGGCCGCCGCCTTGGCCCCGAGCGCCATCTCCTGCGCGAAGTTCGTCGTGGTCGTCGGGTAGACGAAGGCCAGATTGACGGACTTCGCGGACGTCGACTTCGTCGAGCTGGTGGTGCTGGACTTCGTCTTGCCCGCGGTCTTGTTGGCCGACGAGCAGCCGGTGGCCGCCAGTGCGGCGAGCGCGACCGCGGCGATGAGCGTTCTCACTGCTGCACCTCTCTTGGGACGGGTCATAGGTCGAGGCCTGTGCGCCGGTGCCGGCGGCGGCCGCGGATGAGGCTGTCGAGCGCGACGGCGGCGAGGATCACCGCGCCGGTGGCGAACGAGCTCCAGTTCACGGGCACGTTGAAGTAGGCGAGCCCGCTGTTGACCGCGCTCAGGAGGATCGAGCCGAGCACGGCGCCGACGACGGTCGCCGAGCCGCCGCGCAGCGGCGTGCCGCCGATGACCGCCGCGGCGATCGCCTGCAGCTCGAACCCGGAGCCGATGTTCGGGTCGCCGGAGACGAAGAACGCCAGCCCGAGCATCCCGCTCAGCCCGCTCAGCGCGCCCACGAGGACGAGCGTCTGCACGCGCACGCGCGGAATAGAGATGCCGGAGAACGTCGCCGCGTCGGGATTGGAGCCGATCGAGCGGACCCGGTAGCCGTAAGGCGTGAAGCGCAGCACGGCGGTCAGCCCGATCGCGGTGAGGATCAGCACCCACACGCTGACCGGCAGCCCGGCGAAGTCGCCGCCGACGAACGTGAAGAACGAGTCCTTGGCCGGCAGGCCGGTGACCTGCTCGCCGTCGCTGAGCGCCTGCGAGAGGCCGCGGAACATCGACAGCGTGGCCAGCGTGGCCACGATCGCCGGGATGCCGATGAACTGCACGAGCACCGCGTTGAGCAGCCCCATCCCGCCGCCGAGCAGGATGCCCAGCAGCGCGGCCAGCCACGGGTTCATCCCGTGCTGGATGAACAGCGCCGCGATGATCAGGCTCAGCCCGAACATCGAGCCGACGGACAGGTCGATCTCCCGCATGGAGATCAGGAACGCCATCCCGCCGGCGATGATCCCGACGTAGGCGGCGTTCTGGGCGATCTCCTTGAGCTGCCCCCAGGCCAGGAAGTTGGGGTGCAGGACGCCGATGAACAGGACCAGCGCCAGCGTGGCGATCAGCACGCTGTTGGACTCGACCTCGAGCACGCGTCGGCCGAGGCCCCCGAGATCGGGCCCGGACCTGTCGCGCTGCGGCTGCTCCGCGTCCCCGACGCCGAGGCCTTCGTCTGCCAACTTCGTCACACCTCCTCCGGCGCCGAACCTAGCGAAGCCCCGGGCTAAGTGTCAAATGTTTACGGTTTCGGCGCGGCGCGGATAGCTCACAAGACTCGTCGTCGACCCCGGCGACACGCCCGGCGCGCTCGAGCTGGGGACGATGGAGCTGCGCTGGTGGGCGAGCCCGGCGCTGGCCGACCGCCCGCCGCCCGGGCCGTTCCCGCTCGTGGCCTACGACCCGCCGTGCGCGATCCGCGAGCTGGCGTTCCGGGTGCTGGACGGCGCGGGGATCGAGCCCGCGCTGACCGGCGAGAGCCCACACCTCTCCGGCGTCCAGGCGGCGGTGCGCAACGGGCTCGGCTACGCGCTGCTGGCCGGCGGCGGCGACGGGCTGCGGCCGGTGGCGTTCGCGCCATTGGCCGCCGCGGTCCCCGCCCGCCTGTGGCTCGTGCCGGCCGCCGGCGAGCGGGCGCCGGCCGCGCCGCTGCGCGCCGCCCTGTGGCGGGCGACGACGCGGCGCTCCCTGCCCGTCGCGGCCTAGCGTTCCGAGGGGCGGCCGAAGGCGCCGAGCAATCCGGCGCGGGAGACGGACAGCTGCTCGAGCAGCGCGCGGGCGCGGCCGTCGGGGGCGTCGAGGGCGACGCGCAGCAGCCGGTCGAGGTCGAGGTCCCCGGCGGAGGTCAGCGTGGCGCGCAGGATGCGGTCGAAGCCGGGGCGGGCGGCCGGCCCGCCGCGGGCCGGGCGGCGCAGCGCCTCGACGGTGGCGCCGAGCGCGCGCAGGCGGCGGGCGACGATCCCGTCGGCGGTGGCGATCACCCCGAACAGCAGGTGGCCGCTGTCGATGGTGGGCGTGCCCTGGCGGGCGGCCTCGTCGCGCGCCACCGCGAGCGCCGCGCGGGCAGCGCGGCTGATCTCGGGCTCGCTGCGGGGCGCGGGCTCGAGCGTGAGCGGCGGCTGCGGCTCCGGCTGGGCGAGGCCGCGGTAGCGGCGGTGGGCGGCCTGGCGGGAGATGCCCAGCACGCCCGCGAGCTCGGCGAACGTCGCGCCGCGCTCCAGCGCCCGGGCCACCTGGCGGCGCTCCAACCCGCCCAGCGCCTCCTTCAGCGCCGCCAGCGCATGGAGCGAATCCAGCGGCGCGCTGGTCAGCGCCTGCTCCACCAGATCGACGATGTCGGGGTCCCGGGCGGCGTGGGTGCCTTCGCTACGTGCCAGCATGCATGACGACAACGCGGCGGGCGCCGCGAAAGTCGGGTCCAATCGGACCGGCAGTCGGACGGGAAACGAGGAGAGTGAGCGAGACGATGGCCGCGCCGACAGCGGCACTGGGACGGATCCCCGCACGGCCTCCGCGCGCGGAGGCGGCGCGCTTCGCCTCGGTCTACGAGCGCCACCACCAGGCGCTGTACCGCTACTGCCGCTCGATCCTGCGTCATGACGAGGACGCTCAGGACGCGCTCCAGAGCGCGATGACCCGGGCGTTCGCCGCGCTGCAGACCGAGCGGCGGGAGCTCGAGATGCGGCCGTGGCTGTTCCGGATCGCCCACAACGAGGCGGTCAGCATCCTGCGCCGGCGGACGACGACCTGCGCGCTGGACGAGGACCTGGGCGACGCGGGCGCGCTGGAGGACCGGGTCTTCGAGCGCGAGGCGCTGCGGCTGCTGCGCGCGGACCTCGCCGGGCTGACCGAGCGCCAGCGCTGGGCGCTCGTGCTGCGCGAGCTCAACGGGCTGACGCACGAGGAGATCGCGACGGTCCTGGACACGAGCCCGGCCGCGGTCAAGCAGGCGATCTTCGAGGCGCGCAGCGCGCTGCTGCGCTGCCGGGAGGGGCGCGACACCGCGTGCCGCGACATCCGCCGGCTGCTGTCGGACGGCGACGGGCGCGTGCTGCGCGGGCGCCGCGTGCGCGCGCACCTGCAGACCTGCTCCGCCTGCCGCGCCTTCCGCGACGACCTGCGGCGCCGCCCGCGCGAGCTCGCGGCGCTGGCGCCGCCGCTGCCGGCCGGCGCGGCCGCCGCGGTGCTGCGCTGGATCGCCGGCGGCAGCGGCTCGGCGGGAGCGGTGGGCGCGGGCTCGGCCGCCGTCGGCGGCGGCCTGGCCGCCAAGGCCGCGGTCGCGGTCGTGATCGCCGGCGGCGCGGTCGCCCTGCACCACGCGCGCCCGGCTGTCGCACCGGCGCGGCACGAGCCGGCGGTGCATACGGCCGCCCCGAGCGCGACCGCCGGCGCCACCCCGGCGACCCGTCCCGTCGCGTTCCGGCGGGGCGACGCCGCCACGCACGCACCCGCGCGGGGCGCCACCCGGACCATCGCGCCGAGCAACGCAGCCGCGGTCTCGCCGGCGCCGTCCGGCCGAGCCCGGAGCGGCCCGGGCTCCGCCACCCCGCCCGGCCGGGCCGAGACGCCTCCGGGCCACGCCACGAGCGACGGCGGCGGCGGGCCCGGCCAGAGCAGGGCAGCGTCGGGGCAGGCCAAGGAGCAGGCCGCCCCGCCCGGGCAGGTCAAGACGCCGCCCGGGCAGGCGAAGAAGGACACGGGCGCCACCGCCCCGCCCGGCCAGGTCAAGACGCCGCCTGGGCAGGCGAAGAAGCAGCCCGCCGCGACCGGACAGACCAACACGCCGCCAGGACAGGCGAAGAAGCAGCCCGCCGCGACCGTCCCGCCCGGACAGGCCAAGAAGCAGGCCGCCGCGACCGGGCAGACCGCGGCGCCGCCCGGTCAGGCCGGGCGGCCGGCCGAGGCGACCGCCCCGCCGCAGCAGGCGCATGGCCACCCGATGGCGCCAGGCCAGGCCGCCGCCGCGACGCCCGACGCGTCCGCCGCCGCTTCCGCGCCGCCGGGCCAGGCCCGCCAGGCGCCGGCCGCCGCGCCCGACCCGTCCGCGGCTCCCCTCCCGCCCGGCCAGGCCAAGAAGACCGGCTGAGCCGCGAACCCCCGGGTGCGCCCGTAGCTCCCGACTTCCCCCGCCGTCCGCCGTTGTGCGCACGGGGCCGTCGTGGCCCGTGGCGAGAGCGGAGGAGGAGAGGACATGCGCAGTCGCAGGCTGGCGATCGGCGTGGCCGCCGCGATGCTGTTGGCGGCGCCGGCCGCCCGGGCGAACGTGCCCTTGACCCGGGTCAGCGCGGACCCGTTCGCCAACCCGACCAGCCAGCACGCCACGGAGGTGGAGCCCGACACGTTCGCGAACGGCGCGACGGTCGTGGCGGCGTTCCAGGTCGGGCGGTTCTTCAATGGCGGCGCGACCGACATCGGCTTTGCCCGCTCCGGCGACGGCGGGATGTCGTGGACCGCCGGGTTCCTGCCCGGCATGACATTCAGCTCCGGCGCGGCGAGCCCGTTCGAGCGCGTCAGCGACGCCAGCGTCGCCTATGACGCCATACACGGGACCTGGTTGATCTCGTCGATCCCGCTGCTGCCGAGCACGTCCGTGCCGACGGTGTTCGTCAACCGCTCGCTCGACGACGGACAGACGTGGAGCACGCCGGTGCAGATCCCGCCCCCGGTCGCCAACCGGGTCGACCTCGACAAGAACTGGACGGTGTGCGACAACGGCGCGGCCAGCCCGTTCAGCGGCCACTGCTACACCGAGCTCGACAACTTCGGCGACGGCGACCGCGAGCTGATGAGCACCTCGACGGACGGCGGCGCCACCTGGAGCACGCCGATCCAGACCGCCGGCCACGACAAGGGGCTCGGCGGCCAGCCGGTCGTCCAGCCCGGCGGCACGGTGATCGTCCCGTTCGAGGCCCTCGACGGCAGCATCTCCGCGTTCGCCTCCCATGACGGCGGCGCGTCGTGGACGAAGGCGGTGAAGGTGTCCAACGTGCGCTCCCACGGCGTCGCCGGCGACCTGCGGACGAGCCCGCTGCCCAGCGCCGAGATCGCGGGCGACGGCACGGTCTACGTCGCCTGGGAGGACTGCCGCTTCCGCCGGCACTGCGCGAGCAACGACATCGTGTTCTCGAAGTCGGCGGACGGCGTGAGCTGGACCGCCCCCGCGCGCATCCCGATCGACCCTGTGACCAGCTCGGCGGACCACTTCATCCCGGGCCTGGCGGTCGACGCCGCGACCCGCGGCGCGGGCACGCACCTCGCGCTGACGTACTACTTCTATCCGCAGGCCGCGTGCGACGGCACCTGCCGGCTCGAGGTCGGCTACATCTCCTCGCCCGACGGCGGCGCGCACTGGGGCGCGGCGACGCAGCTCGCCGGGCCGATGGCGCTCAGCGAGATCGCCCAGACCTCGCAGGGCCCGATGACCGGCGACTACATCTCGACGTCGTTCTCGCGCGGCCTGGCCGTGACGGTGTTCCCGGTCGGCCGCTCGCAGCCCACCGCGACGACGTTCGACGAGGCGACCTACGCGCCGGCCTCCCCCCTGCCCGTGGCCTCGCCGGCCGATGCGACCCAGCCGTCGAGCACGGCCGGCGCGGGACCGGTGACCGGCGTCGGCACCGGCGAGACGCACCAGGCGCTGCGCGACGACTGACGCGCCGGGCCGCCCGCCCGGCTGCGCGCCGGGCGGGCGTCTCGCCGACGAGACAACGCGTCAGCGAATGGGCGATGTTCGCGCGGCGGAACTTCGGCCGCGGTGGACGAGCGCCGATCACGGGACGACAGCAACCCCGAGCCCCCTGAGGTCCCGAATGATCGCCCGAACCCTTTCCATCGCGGCCGCGGCCGCCTGCTTCGCCGGCGCGCTGGCGCCCGCCGCGGCGAACGCCGCCAAGCCCGACACCGGCGGCGCGCTGGTGTGCAACGAGGCCGAGAACTCCTGGCAGGGCGGCTATGAGGTGACCGGCGGCCCGGTCGACCCGAACCCGCCGGCGTTTCTGCGCGGCTCGCAGATGCTGGTGGGCAACGGCCACGGCGATGGGCTCGTGAACGCGGCCGAGCACTCGCCCGCGCTGCGCCTGTGCGGCCCGGAGGGCGGCACCGGCGACGGCGGCGACGGCGGCGACGGCGGCGGCCCCATCGCCACCTGACCGCGACGCTCCGGACGGCGCCCGCGGGCGCCGTCCGGACATTGCGTCCAACCCTGCGCCTGCCGCGGCGTTGACCGCATAGATGACCGATGACGATCACCGGAGGAGCCTGATGCTCAGACTCGCCATCCTCGCCGGCCTGTCGGCGGCGCTGCTCGCGCCCGCCGCGGCCCGCGCCGACAAGCCCGCCCCGGTTGCCCACGAGCACCCGGCGCACCCTGCCAAGCCGGCGGCGAGCACCCACCAGAACGCGTCGCAGATGTGCCGCGCCGAGCGGGGCACCACCGACGCCACGCGCGCGGCGTTCCGCACCAAGTACGGCACCAACCACAACGGCGCGAACGCCTACGGCAAGTGCGTCTCGGCCCAGGCCAAGGCGCTGCGGCCGATGGACAGCGAGGACGAGCAGGCGGAGGTCGACGCGGCCCAGGCCTGCAACACCGAGCGCGGGACGACGGCGGACAGCCGCGCCGCGTTCGCCGACAAGTACGGGACCGGCCGCCACAACCGCAACGCGTTCGGGCGCTGCGTGTCGGCCACGGCCAAGTCGAGCGACTCCGGCTCATAGCCGCCACACCGGCAGCGACCCCGGGCGGGCTGCGGATCGCGGCCCGCCTCCGCCGGTCCCGGCCGGTGCGCTCGGGCGATGTCGCGAGCGCCGCCGCGTTCGCCGCGCTCTACGAGCGCCACCATCGCGACCTCTACCGCTACTGCCGCTCGATCCTGCGCGACGACCACGACGCGCAGGACGCGCTGCAGAGCACGATGACCCGCGCGTTCGCCGCGCTGCGCGACGAGCGCCGCGACTTCGAGCTGCGGCCGTGGCTGTTCCGCATCGCCCACAACGAGGCCGTGACGGTGCTGCGCCGCCGGCGGGCCGCCGAGCCGCTGGACGAGCAGGCGGCGGCGGCCGGCGCGGTCGACGAGCAGGTCGCCCTCGGCGGCGAGGTCGAGGCGCTGCGCAGCGACCTCGGCGCGCTGCCCGAGCGCCAGCGGGCCGCGCTGGTGCTCCGCGAGCTCAGCGGGCTCAGCCACGTCGAGATCGCGGAGGCGCTCGACGCGACGCCGCAGCTCGTCAAGCAGCTGATCTTCCAGGCGCGCACCGCGCTGATGCAGGCAAGGGAGGGACGGGAGATGGAGTGTGCAGACGTCCGGCGAGTCCTGTCGGACGGCGACGGCCGCGTCCTGCGCGGGACCCGGATTCGCGCGCACCTGCGCTGCTGCCCGTCGTGCCGCCGGTTCCGCGAGGACCTCGAGCGCCGCCCGCAGGCGCTCGCGCAGCTCGCGCCCCCGCTCCCGCCGGCGGCGGCCGCGGCGCTGCTCGAGCGGCTGCTGCCGGCCGCGGCGGGCGCGGGCGGAGCGGCGTCCGCGACGGCGGGCACGGTGGCCATGCTGGGCCCGAAGACGGCGGCGACGCTGGCCGTGATCGCGGCGGCGGCGGGCGGCGGAGCGGCCGCGCACCACACGGCGCCGCCGCGGCCGGCCGTCATCATCGGCGCGCCGCCCGCGGCCGCGACGCCGGCGGGGGCGAGAACCGGCGCCGAGCCGCGCTCGGCGGCGCGCGGCCGTCCGGCCGTCCGAGGCACGGCGCCCGGCAAGCCGTACCGGGTCGCGAGCGGGCGGCGCAAGGCGAACCGCGGCGATGGCCATGCGCCCGGAAGCCGCCGCAACGACCACGCGAACGCGGCGGCCCCGCACGGGCGCGAGAAGACCGCCGGCCCGGCGACCCGCGGCAACGGGCACGCGAAGGCGAACGGCCGCGGCAACGGTCACGCGAAGGCGAACGGCCGCGGCAACGGTCACGCTGCGCCGGCGAGCGGCCGCGGCACGGTCGCAGCGCCCCGCGGAAGCGCGGGCGCGGCCCCGGCGAGCGGCCGCGGCACGGTCGCGGCGTCCCGTGGCGGGCACGTGAGGGCCGTCCCGCCGAACGCCGCGAGCTCCGCCGGCGGCGCGACGCGCGAGCGCGGCTCGGCGGCCGCCGCGCCGGGCCGAGCCGGATCGGGCGCGGCGGCGCTGCGGCCCACCGGCGCCGGCGCGGCGCGGGGGCGGCGCTCCGGCGGCTCTGCGGCGGTCGCGCCACCTTCTCCGGCCGCCGCCGCGCCTGCCGCGGCCGGCTCTAAGTTCGGGGCGCGGTCCCGATTGCCGGGCGCGGACGGGCAGCCGTAGCTTCCGCGCCGCGTGCCGGCGAACGAAAGGAGAGGCGATGCACGCGAACCTCCGGGGGCCGCGGACCCTGCTGGCCACGGGAGTGGTGGCCGCCGGCGAGGAAGTCACGCCCTACGTCGAGTACGCCTCGGGCAAGGCCAACGACGCCCTGGACGACTGGAACGCCGCCGGCTGCGCCTAAAGCCTCGGGGAGAGGAGCCGCGCTCCCCGGCCGCGCGCCGGGGAGCGCGGCTTGATGCCGCCGGTTGGATTCGAACCAACGACCACAACGGATTAAAAGTCCGGTGCTCTACCGCTGAGCTACGGCGGCCCGTCGCGACTGTAGCGCGACGCGGCGGCGGGTCACCGGTTACGCTGGATCTCAGTGACCGTGGGGGGAGCTGAGGCGGGTCGCCGACGGCGACGGAGGACGCCGGAGGTGGCGGAGGGCGAGATCGTCGCCGCCGCCGAGGCGCTGCTGCGCGAGCGGCCGTTCCGCGACCTGACCGTCGACGAGGTGATGCGCGGGACCGAGCTCTCGCGCCCGTCGTTCTACGTCTACTTCCGCGACCGCCACCAGCTCATCCTGCGGGTCGTCGACCACATCGGCGCCGAGCTGCGGACGATGTCCCAGCGCTGGTACACCGGCTCCGGCGACGGCCCGGCGCAGGCGCGGGAAGCGATGGAGGGCATCGTCGAGGTCTACGCCGAGCACGGCCCGGTGCTGCACGCCCTGTCGGAGGCGGCGGCCTCGGACCCCGAGGTCGAGCACGTCTACAGCGGGCTGGTGCAGTCCTTCGTGGACGCGACCGTCGACCACATCGAGGCCGAGACCGCGGCCGGCCGCGTGCTTCCGACCGACGCGCGCGAGACGGCGCGGGCCCTGGTGTGGATGATGGAGCGCTACCTCAACCTGTCGCTCGGGCGCGAGCCCTCCGCGCCGCGCGAGACCGTCGCCGACACCCTCGCGACGATCTGGACCCGCGTTCTCTACGGCGCCGCCGATTAAGGTCGGATGATCGGAGGGGATGTGCCGCCTTCGATTCAGTGCTTGAAGTGGCGGCGGTGGGTGAAGACCATGCTGATCCCGGCGGCGTCGGCGGCCTCGACCACCTCGTGGTCGCGGATCGACCCGCCAGGCTGAATGACCGTCGTCACGCCCGCGTCGATGCCCAGCTGCGGGCCGTCGGGGAACGGGAAGTAGGCGTCCGAGGCCAGCGCCGCGCCGTGCAGTGACGAGCCGGCGGCGCGCGCCTTCTCGATCGCCAGCCTGACGGAGTCCACCCGGCTCATCTGGCCGGCGCCGATGCCCACCGAGGCGAGGTCGTTGGACAGCACGATCGCGTTGGAGCGCACGTGCTTGCACACCTTCCAGGCGAACAGCATCTCGCCCCACTCCGCCTCCGACGGCTTGCGGTCGGTGACGACCTCCATCTCGGTGCGGTCCTCCAGGCCCAGGTCGCGGTCCTGCACCAGCAGGCCGCCCATGACCCGCTTGAAGTCGCGCTCGGCGATGTTGATCCGCCGCCGCTCGCCGTCCTCCAGGACGCGCATGTTCGGCTTGCTGGCCAGCAGCTCGAGCGCCTGCGGCGTCACCTCGGGCGCGATCAGCACCTCGCAGAACTGTTGCAGCAGCGCCTCGGCGAACCCGTGGTCCACGGTCCGGTTGACGCAGACGACGCCGCCGAAGGCCGACATCGGGTCGCAGGCGAACGCCGCGTGGTAGGCCTCGAGCACCGAGCCGCCGACCGCCACCCCGCACGGGTTGTTGTGCTTGATGATCGCGCACGCGGGGAGCTCGAACTCCTGGACGAGCAGGCGGCCGGAGTTGAGGTCGAGCACGTTGTTGAACGACAGGTCCTTGCCGCCGAGCTGGCGGACCATCGAGAGGACGTGCATGCGCGCGCCGGCGTCGGCGTAGTAGGCGGCGCGCTGGTGCGGGTTCTCGCCATACGAGAGGTCGGTGACCTTCTCGAACGTGTTGAGCAGCAGCGGGGGGAAGTCGTCCTGCTTCTCCACGAACCAGCGGGAGATCGCGCTGTCGTAGCGGGCGGTGTAGGAGAACGCCTCGGCGGCCAGGCTCTCGCGCGTGCCCAGCGACAGCTTGCCGCCAGAGTCCTTGAGCTCCTGCAGGACCGCGTCGTAGCTGGCCGGGTTGACCACGACCGCGGCGAACGCGAAGTTCTTCGCCGCCGCCCGGATCATCGTCGGGCCGCCGATGTCGATGTTCTCGATGACCTCGTGCTCGGTCGCGCCGCGGCGGCGGGCCGTGGCCTCGAACGGGTACAGGTTCACGCACACCAGGTCGACGAACTCGACCTCGTGCTCGGCCGCCGCGGCCATGTGCTCCTCGTCGTCGCGCAGCGCGAGCAGCCCGCCGTAGAGCTTGGGGTGCAGCGTCTTGACCCGCCCGCCCATGATCTCCGGGAAGCCGGTGAACTCCTCGATCGCCCGGACGGGGAGGCC
>JAICUS010000169.1 GCA_025935735.1 Solirubrobacteraceae bacterium
GAGCGGCTCGTGCTCTCCCCGCTGACCGCCAAGACCCACGTCGCCCGCCTGTTCATGAAGCTCGGCGCCCGCGACCGAGCCCAGCTGGTCGTGCTGGCGTACGAGACCGGGCTCGTCGTACCCGGCCGGGCTTAGAGTCCCCGGGCGTGGCCAAGCTGATCTATTCCGCGATCGCCTCGCTCGACGGCTACGTCTCCGACAGCGACGGGAAGTTCGACTGGGCAGCGCCCGACGAGGAGGTGCACGCGTTCGTGAACGACCTCGAGCGGCCCATCGGCACCTACCTCTACGGCCGCCGGATGTACGAGACGATGGTCTTCTGGGAGACGATGGACGATCCCGCGCCGATCATGCGCGACTACGCGCAGCTGTGGCGGGCGGCCGACAAGGTCGTCTACTCCCGCACGCTCGATGCCGTCTCCACGCGGCGCACACGGCTCGAGCGCGAGCTCGACGCGCCCGCCGTCCGCGCGCTGGTCGCGGATGCCGCGCGCGACGTGAGCATCGGCGGCCCGACCCTGGCGGGGGAGGCGCTGGCCGCCGGCCTGGTGGACCAGATCCAGCTCTTCCTGGCCCCGATCGCGGTCGGCGGCGGCAACCCGGCGCTCCCACACGACGTCCGCGTGGACCTCCAGCTGCTCGACCAACGCCGCTTCGGCAACGGCGTCGTCTACCTCGACTACCGCGTGCGATGACCGACCTGGCGACGCTGGATCTGATCGGGCACGCCGCGCTGGTGCGCGCGGGCGAGGCGACCGCGCTGGAGCTGGTGGACGCCGCGATCGCGCGCATCGAGGCGGCGCGGGAGCTCAACGCGGTGATCTGCGACCTGTTCGACCGAGCGCGGGAACAGGCCGTGCGGCCGCTGCCCGACGGGCCGCTGGCGGGCGCGCCGTTCCTGCTCAAGGACATCGGGGAGCCGCTCGCCGGCGTGCCGGAGCGGATGGGCTCGGTGGCGCTGCGCGACCACGTGTCCGACCAGACGTCGGTGGTGGTCCAGCGCTATCTGGCCGCCGGGCTGATCGTCGCCGGCAAGACGAACACGCCGGAGTGGGGCAACCACTGCACGACCGAGCCGGTGCTGTTCGGGCCGACGATCAACCCGCGCGCGCGGGACCGCTCGCCTGGCGGATCGAGCGGCGGCGCGGCCGCGGCGGTGGCCGCCGGGCGCGTCCCCGCGGCATCGGGCGGCGACGGCACCGGGTCGATCCGCGTGCCGGCGTCGGCCTGCGGCGTCATCGGCCTCAAGCCCGCCCGGGCGCGCAAGACGATGGCGCCGGACGCCGGCCACGGGCTCGAGGGCCTGGTCAACGAGCACGCGCTGACCCGCACGGTGCGCGACTGCGCCGCGCTGCTGGACGCCACCGCCGGCCCGGCGCCCGGCGACCCGTACGCCGCGCCCGCGCCCGCCGAGCCGTGGCTGCAGGCCATCGAGCGCGACCCAGGGCGGCTGCGCATCCGCTTCACCGCGGACGGGCCGTTCGGCGGCGAGACGCATCCCGAGACCCGCGCGGCGGTGGAGGCCGCCGCGCACCGCCTGGAGGACCTGGGCCACGCGGTCGAGCCGGGCGCGCCCGAGTTCGACACCGAGGCCGTGGTCGACGCCGTCGCCACCCTGCACCAGGTGTCCAACCTCGAGCTCTACGCGCTCGCCGAGCAGACCCTGGGCCGCCCGCCGGAGCACGGCGAGCTCGAGCCGACGGCCTGGGAGATGCTCGAGGAGGGCCGCGGCGTGACCGGCGAGCGCTACGCCGGCGCGATCGCCGCCGTGCACGCGCAGACCCGGCGCTTCGCGGCAGGCCTCGACAGACACGACGCCTTCCTCGTCCCCACGCTGCTGACCGGCGGCCCGCCGCCGCTCGCCCACCTCAACCAGCCGCGCGGCTCCACCCAGGAGTTCTTCCGCGTGGAGTTCGCCACCACCGGCTGGACGTGCATGGCCAACGTCTCCGGCTTCGCCGCGATCTCGCTGCCGCTGGCGACGACGAAGGACGGCCTGCCGATCGGCATCCAGCTGATGGCCCCGCAGGAGACCGTGCTGCTCCAGCTCGCGCAGCGGCTGCTGGCAGACTCGTAAGCACGCATGGCCGCATTGCTGCTGGTCGACGACGACGCCCCGATCCGCCGGATGCTCGCGCGCACCCTCGCCGCCGAGGGCTACGAGGTGGAGGCCGCGGCCGACGGCGGCGCGGCGCTGGCCGCGGTCGAGCGCTCGCTGCCCGATGCGATCGTCCTCGACGTCACGATGCCCGGCCTGGACGGCCTCGCGGTCACCCGCCGGCTGCGGGCCAAGGGCCTGCGCGTGCCGATCCTGCTGCTGACCGCGCGCGACGCCATCCACGAGCGCGTCGCCGGGCTGGACGCCGGCGCGGACGACTACCTGGTCAAGCCGTTCGACACGGCCGAGCTGACCGCCCGCGTCCGGGCGCTGCTGCGCCGCAACGAGCCGCCGGGCGAGCCCGCGCTGGCCTTCGCCGACGTGACGCTGGACCCGGCGACCGGCACCGTCCAGCGCGCCGGGCAGACGATCGAGCTCACCCGCCGCGAGGCCGAGCTGCTGGCGCTGCTGCTGCGCAACGCCCGCGGCGTCGTCACCCGCGAGCTGGCGCTCGAGGAGGTATGGGGCGGCGAGGGCGAGGCCACGCCGAACGCCGTCGACCGCTACGTCGCCTACCTGCGCCGCAAGCTCGGCGAGCCGCCGCTGATCCACACCGTGCGCGGCGTGGGCTTCAAGCTGGACCGGTGACCCTCCGCGCCCGCGTCGCGCTGGCGGCGGCGACGGCGATCGTCCTGGCCGTCGTGCTGCTGGCCATCGCCGTCCCCGCCGTGCTCTCCGACCAGCTGCGCGGCGCGCTGGACGACGACCTGCAACGCCGTGCGGCCGAGGTCGCGCAGCTCAACGCCGCCACGCCGGCCCAGCTGACCGAGCCGGGCGCGCTGGAGGGCCGGCTGGGCGGCAGCGCGCTGCTCGTGGAGGTGCTCGACCGGCGCGGGCGGATCGTCGTGCGCTCCTCCGGCCTGGGCGGGCGCCTGCTGCCGTTCAACGGCGCCGTCCGCAGCGCGCTGCAGCGCCGCGAGCCGGCGTTCGCCGACGACGCGCTGGGGACGGACCAGGTGCGCATGTACGCGGCGCCGCTGGGCTCGCTCGGCCGCGGCGCGGCCGCCGGCGGCGCCGTGGTCGTGGCGGGGACGACGTCCGGCATCCAGCGCACGCTCGACCACACGCGCACGCTCGTGCTGCTGTGCGCGCTGGTCGCCGGCCTGCTGGCGGCCGGGCTCGCGACCTGGCTCACCCGCCGCGCGCTGCGCCCGCTCACCCGCCTGTCCGCCGGCGCGCGGGCGATCGAGCGCTCCGGCGACGCCGCCGAGCGCCTGCCCGAGCCGCCGGTGCGCGACGAGGTGGGCGAGCTGGCCGGCACGCTGAACGCGATGCTGGCCTCGCTCGAGCGTGCCCGGGAGGCCGAGCACCGCTTCGTCGGCGACGCCTCGCACGAGCTGCGCACGCCGCTCACCGCGCTGCGCGGCAACGCCGCCTACGTGGCCCGCCACGGCGCCGACCCGGCGGTGCTGGCCGACATCGAGGCCGACGCGGCGCGGCTGAGCGCGCTGCTGGAGTCGCTGCTCGCGCTGGCCCGCGAGGACGCCGCGGCGCCGGTCAAGGGCGAGCCGGTCGAGCTGGCCGAGCTGGCCCGCGGGCTGGACGCCGAGGTCGACGCGCCGGCACCCGTGTGGGTGCTGGGCGAGCGGCCGGCGCTGGCGCGCGCGCTGGAGAACCTCGTGGCCAACGCGCACCGCCACGGCCGGGGCCGGGTGACGGTCACGGTGGGCGCGCGCGACGGCTGGGCGCAGGTCACCGTGGCCGACGAGGGTCCCGGCATCCCGCCCGAGCAGGCGGCGCGGGCGTTCGAGCGCTTCTGGCGCGCCCCGGACGCGCGCGGCGAGGGCTCCGGGCTCGGCCTGGCGATCGTCCGCGCGATCGCCGAGCGCCACGGCGGCCGCGTCACCGTCGACGGCCCACGGTTCACACTGGCTATCAAGGAACTCTCAAAGATCGCCCGTACAACCGACGCACCATGAGACGACTCCGGACTGCATCGACTCGACACCTCCTCGCCTTCGTCGCCGCGGTGGTCGTGCTGGCCGCCGGCGCGGCGGTGGCCCGCGCCGCGCTGGACGGCGCCTCCGCCCCGCCGGCCAAGCCGCTCGACCGCGCCGTCTATGACGCGGTGAGCGCGCCCGACGTCGCGGGCATCACCGCGCGCATCCACTTCACCAACGACCTGCTGCCGTCCGGCTCGCTGCCCGAGGGCAGCACCTCGCCGCTGATCAGCGGCGCCGACGGCCGCCTGTGGCTCGGCAACGACGGCCAGCTGCGCCTCGAGCTGCAGTCGGACTCCGGCGACGCCCAGATCGTGGCCGACGGCCACGGCTTCATGGTCTACGACGCGACCTCGAACACCGCCTACACCGGCTCGCTCTCCGAGGAGCAGCCGCAGAAGCAGCAGGCGGATCAGAAGCCGACGCTCGCGGGCGTCGACAAGGCGCTGGCCCACCTCGAGCAGATGTGGACGCTGTCCGGCGCGCAGCCGGGCACGACCGCCGACCGGCCCAGCTACACCGTCCGCATCTCGCCCAAGGACGACGGCGGGCTGCTCGGCGCGGCCGAGCTGGCCTGGGACTCCGCCCACGGCGTGCCGCTGCGCGCCGCGGTCTACGCCCAGGGCCAGGCCACGCCGGTGCTCGAGCTCAAGGCCACGCACGTCGCCTACGGCTCGCTCCCGGCCTCGACGTTCACCACCAAGGCGCCGGCCGGCGCGAAGGTGACGCAGATCTCGCAGGCCGCGCCGCCCGCCGCGGGGAAGCACTCCTCCCCCTCCGACGTGACCGGCGCCGCCGCGGTCGCCAAGGCCGTCGACTTCCGGCTCGCCGCGCCCAAGACGCTGGCCGGGCTGCCGCTCAAGCAGGTGCGGCTGGTGAAGTCGCACGACGGCACGGGCGCGATCAGCACCTACGGCCAGGGCCTGGGGGCGATCATCGTCCTGCAGTCCAAGGCCGGCAAGGGCGGCGAGAACCCGCTCTCCCAGCTGCGGCTCCCGCGGATCGCCATCGGCAACGCGACCGGCTCCGAGCTCGCCACCGCGCTCGGCACGGTGCTGATCTTCCAGCGCGCCGGGGTGAGCTACGTGGTGGCCGGCTCGGTGCCGCCGCTGGCGGCGGAGAACGCGGCGCGCGGTCTGCGATGAGCGCCCCGGCGATCGAGGCCCGCGGCCTGCTCAAGCGCTACGGCGAGCTGACCGCGGTCGACCACGTCGACCTGACCGTCCGGGCCGGCGACGTCTACGGCTACCTCGGCCCCAACGGCGCCGGCAAGACCACGTCGCTGCGGATGATGCTCGGGCTGATCCGGCCGGACGGCGGCGCGGTGAAGCTGTTCGGCCGCGACCCATTGCAGGAGGGTGTGCAGGCCCTCGACGGAGTGGCGGGCTTCGTCGAGGCGCCGCGCTTCTACTCCTACCTGAGCGGCCGGCGCAACCTCGAGCTCGTGGCCGGGCTGGACGGCGGCGACGCAGCGGACCGCATCGACGAGGCACTGGCCACGGTCGACCTGGCCTCGCGTGCGGGAGACAAGGTGCGCGGCTACTCGCACGGCATGCGCCAGCGCCTCGGCATCGCCGGGGCGCTGCTGCGCGCGCCGCGGCTGCTCCTGCTCGACGAGCCGACCACCGGCCTGGACCCCGCGGGCATGCGCGACATGCGCGCGCTGATCCACCGGCTGGCGGCCGACGGGATCACGGTCCTGCTGTCCTCGCACCTGATGAGCGAGGTCGAGGAGCTGTGCGACCGCGTGGCCATCGTGTCGCGCGGCCGGGTGATCCACGAGGGCTCGCTGGAGGAGCTGATCGAGAGCAGCGCCGGCGGTTACGCGCTGCGCACCACCGACGACGCGCGGGCGGCGGCCGTGGCGCGCGAGTCCGCCGGGATCGGCGCGGTCGAGGCCACCGACGCCGGTCTGGCCTTCCGGGCCACCGTCGAGCCCGCCGTGGCGGGCCTGTCGATGGCGCTGGCCCAGGAGGGGATCGGCATCCTCGCGCTCGTCCCGCGGATGGCCTCGCTGGAGGAGCTGTTCTTCCGGCTCACCGAGGGCGGCGCCGAGCCGGCCCCGGACGCGCCGCGAGAGGCAGATCCCTGGATGAGCGAACAAACCGGTTCGACACCGCCGGTGGCGACGGGCAGCGCACGCGGAGCAGAAGCGTGAGCGCCGTCGCCGTCCCCGCACAGTTCAAGCGCCCCGGCGTGGGCACCGCCTACGCCTGGGAGCTGCGCAAGCTGCGCGCCCAGAAGCGCACGTACCTCGGCCTCGGCGCCGCGTTCGTGTTCCCGCTGATCTTCGTCTTCGCCCTGCTGCTGGGCGACGGCGGTCCGAACGACATCCCGTTCGGCCGCTACGTGCGCGAGTCCGGCCTGGCCATCCCCCTGGTCGCGCTGATCTTCGGCGCGATCTGGTTCTTCCCGCTCGTCACGGCGCTGGTGGCCGGCGACATCGTGGCCGCCGAGGACAGTCAAGGGACGCTGAAGACCATCCTCACCCGCTCGGTCGACCGCCAGCAGATCTTCGCCGCCAAGGCGTTCGCCGCGCTCACCTACGGGCTCGCCGCGCTGGTGATCTACGTCGGCGTCGGCCTGGTCGCCGGCGGCATCGCCTGGGGGTTCAACGGGCTGCCGTCGCTGTCGGGCACCTACGTGACCGTGGGGCGCGGGCTCGTCCTGCTGGGCGCCAGCACCGCGGCCTACTTCATGCCGACGATCGCCGTCGCCTCGATCGCGCTGCTGCTCTCCACCGTGACCCGCAACTCCGCCGCCGCGGTGGTGGGGACGCTGATGATCTCGCTGGTCATGCAGCTGATCGGGGTCATCTCTGCGCTCGACTTCCTGCACCCCTACCTGCTGTCCACGCAGTTCAACGCCTGGCAGGGGCTGCTGCGCGACCCGATCGACTGGGCGCCGGTGATCCGCGGCGCCTGGGTGTCAGCGCTGTACGCGTGGCCCTGCCTGGGCGTGGCCTTCATGGTGTTCCTGCGGCGCGACGTGGCGGGGGGCTAAGCGGCCGGCCTTCCGCGCCTGTTCCGCCAGCAGGTACTCGATCTGCGCGTTGATCGAGCGCAGGTCGTCGTCGGCCCAGCGGCGCACGGCCTCGAACACCTCGGGGCTGAGCCGGAGCAGGAACCGCTTCGCATCCGCCATCAGGTGTACAGCGAGCCGGTGTTCAGGACCGGCGTCGGCGCGTGGTCGCCCGAGAGCACGACCATGAGGTTCGACACCATCGCCGCCTTGCGCTCGGGGTCGAGGTCGACGAGGTCGCTGTCGGCGAGCTGGGCCAGCGCCATCTGGACGATCCCGACCGCGCCGGCGACCATCGTCCGGCGGGCGGCGAGGATCGCCTCCGCCTGCTGGCGGCGCAGCATCACCTCGGCGATCTCCGCCGCGTACGCGAGGTGGGTGAGGCGGGTCTCCAGCACCTCGATGCCGGCGGTCTGGAGCCGGGCCTGGAGCTCGGCGTGCAGGCTCTCCAGCACCTCGCCGGCGTTCCCGCGCAGCGACACGGCCGCCGCGTCGTAGTCGTCGTAGGGGTACGTGCTCGCGAGGTGGCGCAACGCCGTCTCGCTCTGCACGACCACGTAGCGCTCGAACTCGTCGACGTCGAAGATCGCCTTCGCGGTGTCGGTGACCCGCCAGACCACGACCGCCGCGATCTCGATCGGGTTGCCGCTGGCGTCGTTGACCTTGATCCGCTCGCTCTGGAAGTTGCGCACGCGCAGCGAGACGGTCACGCGCCAGAACGTCGTGAACGGGTTCACCCACCACGGCCCCGGCCCGGTGACCGTGCCGGTGTAGCGGCCGAACAGGATCAGCGCCCGCGACGAGTTGGGCTGGACGAACACGAAGCCCTTCAGGCCGAGCGCGGCGAGCACGAGCACGACCGCGCCGGGGATCGTCACCCCGGTGAGCACCAGCGCGACGCCGGCCGCGAGCACCAGCACGGCGACGGCGGCCGCCGGGGCGCCCGGGATGGCGCGGGCGGAATGTTGATGGTGGGTCGCGATATTCCGATGATATCATCGTGACATGACGGAAGCGGCGCTGGAGGTCCACGGGCTGGGCAAGCGCTTCGGCGAGCGCGTTGCCTTCGCCGACGTCTCGTTCGCGCTCGGCTACGGCGAGGTGTTCGGCTTCCTCGGCCCCAACGGCGCGGGCAAGACGACCACCGTCCGGACGCTGGGCACGCTGCTCGCGCCGAGCACCGGCTCGGCCACGGTCGCGGGCATCCCGCTGGCGCCCGAGAACGGCGTGGAGATCCGCCGGCGGATCGCGATCATGCCCGAGTCCCCCGGCCTGTACGAGCGCCTCACGGTGCGCGAGAACCTCGAGTGCTTCGCCGATCTGTACGAGTCGCGCGGCGGCCGGATCGGGCGCGCGCTGGAGGCGGCCGGGCTGGCCGACCGGGCCGGCGACCGCTGCGGCACGCTGTCCAAGGGCCTGCGCCAGCGGGTCGCACTCGCCCGCGCCCTGCTCAGCGACCCGCGGGTGCTGTTCCTCGACGAGCCGACCGCCGGGCTGGACCCGGTCGCGGCCCACGAGGTGCACGAGCTGATCGCGGAGCTGCGGCGCGACGGCGTGACGATCTTCCTCACCACGCACCGGCTGGAGGAGGCCGAGCGGCTGTGCGACCGCGTGGCGATCCTCAACACCACGCTGCGGACGATCGGCCGCCCGGACGAGCTGCGCGACCGGCTGTTCGCGCGCACGCTGACCGTCCGCACCCGCGAGCCGGTCCCCGGGGAGGTCTTCGCCGGGCTGCCGGCCGTCGAGGACTGGCGGGCCGACGGCACCGGGTACCGGCTGAGCGTGACCGACGCGGACGTCGCCGCCCCGGCCGTCACCCGCGCGCTGGTGGCGGCCGGCGCCGACGTGCTGGCGCTGGCCGAGGACCGCCGCTCGCTCGAGGACGTCTACCTGGAGCTGGTCGGATGAGCCGCCGGCGCGTGCGGGCGATCGCGCGCAAGGAGCTGCGCGAGATCCGCCACAACCGCTCGCTGCTGGTGGGGATGGCGATCCTGCCGCTGCTGTTCCTGATCCAGCCGCTCGTGGCGGTGTTCGCCGTGCCCGCGGGCGGCGCGGGGCAGCTGCGCCACGAGGACGAGCTCATCTACATGCTCGGGATCCCGGCGCTGGTGCCGGCGCTGCTCGCCGCCTATGCGGTGGTCGGCGAGCGCGCCCAGGGGACGCTCGAGCCGCTGCTGACCACGCCGATCCGCCGCGAGGAGCTGCTGGTGGGCAAGGCGCTGGCCGTGCTCGGGCCGGCGGTCGCCGTCTCCTACGCGGTCTTCGGGCTCTTCCTCGCCGCCGTGGCGCTCTTCGCCCGGACGGGGGTGGCCGGCGCGCTGATCCGCGGCCCCGGCCTCGCCACCCAGGTGCTGCTCACGCCGCTGGTCACCGGCTGGTCGATGTGGCTCGCCATGGCGATCTCCTCGCGCGCGGGCGACATCCGGGTGGCGCAGCAGCTCAGCGTGCTCGCGGCCGCGCCGACGGTCGCGGTGGCCGCGCTGGTCGCCTTCGGGACGATCCCGGCGAGCTTAGGGCTGGTCGCGGCGCTGCTGGTCCTGAACGGCCTCGGCTGGCGGCTGACCGTCGCCGCCTTCGACCGCGAGCGGCTGGTTCAGCGCCTGTAGAAGCGGCGCGGCGCGGACTGGAGCTTCTTGGCCGCGCCCGCCTTGAAGCGCGCGCCGGTCCACGTGTAGCGGGTCTGGCGGAACGAGCTCGGGCAGCAGTTCGGGTCGTTACGGCCGTAGTGCGGCTGCAGGACGTCGAACGAGCGGCGGTCGTGGCGGGCGATGCCCACCTTGTAGGCCTGCCGGTAGAGCACGAGCTTCGGGTTGGTCCCGCCGCGGTAGACGCCGAAGCGGATGTCGCCGGCCGTGCCGCCGCTGTTGATCGTGAACACGGCGTCGGCCTTCCCGTCGGCGGTCACGTCGCCGCAGCGGATCAGGTCGACGTCCTCGTGGGCCTTGACGGCCGCCTCGTCGAGCTTGCCGTCGGCGACCAGGAGCTGGTCGATCGCGCCGGCGAAGCAGAGCGTGGGCTTGGCGGCCGCGCGGGACGGCGTCAGCGCGGCGATCCCGGCGAGGATGGCGAGGGGCAGCAGAAGCTTCGGCATGTCGCGCAACCCTCCCATGCGCGCTCCCCCCGGTGCAATCGGGGTGTCACCCCGAAATCAGTCCACGCGGGCCGCTCGCTGGGCTAGCGTCGCGCCGCGTGCTCGCGCTGACCGCCCGCACCGCCGCGCTGACCGAGGTGCCCGACCCGGCGCCGGCGCCCGATCGGGCGCTGGTGCGGGTGCGGGCGACGTCGCTCAACCGCGGCGAGGTGCTCGACCTGGCGGAC
>JAICUS010000100.1 GCA_025935735.1 Solirubrobacteraceae bacterium
ACCGCAACCCGGTGCATCGCTAAAAGCCGCCCCTGACAGATCCCATCGAGGGAGGAGAGCCTCATGGAAGCATCGTCGTACTCAGCGCGCCCGGTCCCGGAGGAGCCGATCGGCGGCCGCAGCTCGGCCGTCGCCGCGATCGCCAACCCGGCGCCGCTCGGGCTGGCGGGCTTCGCGCTGACCACGTTCGTGCTCAGCATGGTCAACTCGGGCCTCGTGAGCGACAAGGCCGAGCCGGTCGTGTTCGGGCTCGCGCTCGCCTATGGCGGCATCGCCCAGCTGCTGGCCGGCATGTGGGAGTTCAAGACCGGCAACACGTTCGGCGCGACCGCGTTCTCGTCGTACGGCGCGTTCTGGATCTCGTTCTGGGCGCTCGTCACGTTCTTCGTCAAGGACATCCCGGCCGCGGACGCCGGCCATGCCGTCGGCCTGTTCCTGTGGTCCTGGGGGATCTTCACCACCTACATGTTCATCGCGTCGCTGCGCACGTCGGTGGCGGTGGCGCTCGTGTTCTTCTTGCTGGCGATCACCTACATCCTCCTGGGCATCGGCGCATCCGGCGGGCACACGGGCATCACGAAGATCGGCGGCTGGGTCGGCATCGCCACGGCGCTCGCGGCCTGGTACGCCTCGTTCGCGCAGGTGCTCAACTCGACGTTCGGCCGCACGGTGGCCCCGATCGGCCCGTTGAACACCTGATGGCCACGCTCGAGCAGCAGCTCGAGGAGCTGCTCGACCAGGAGACGTTCGCGCCGCCGGACGGCTTCCGCGAGGCCGCGGTGGTGTCGGACCCTGGCATCTACGAGACCGCGGACGCCGACTACGAGGGCTTCTGGGCGCAGCAGGCCGAGGCGCTGGACTGGGAGACCAAGTGGGACCAGGTGCTCGACTGGTCCAACCCGCCGTTCGCCAAGTGGTTCGTGGGCGGCAAGCTCAACGTCGCCTACAACTGCGTCGACCGGCACGTCGAGGCCGGCCGGGGGGACCGCGTCGCCTACCACTGGCGCGGGGAGGAGGGCGAGGAGCTGGACGTCACGTACGCGGATCTCCACCGTGACGTCCAGCGCTTCGCCAACGCCCTGAAGTCGCTGGGGATCGGCAAGGGCGACGTCGTCGGGATCTACCTGCCGATGGTGCCCGAGGTGGTGATCTCGATGCTGGCCTGCGCCCGCATCGGGGCGATCCACAACGTGGTGTTCGGCGGCTTCAGCGCGGAGTCGGTGCGCGAGCGGATGGAGTTCTCGCAGGCCAAGGCGCTGATCACGGTCGACGGCGCGCGCCGCAAGGGCCGCACGGCGCCGATCAAGCAGCAGGTCGACGAGGTGATCGGCGACCTGGTGCCGACCGTCGTGGTCGTCCAGAAGGTGTCAAACGACGCGCCGATGAAGGACGGGCGCGACCACTGGTACCACGCGCTGGTCGAGGCCGCCGACGACGAGTGCCCGCCGGAGCCGATGGACGCCGAGGACCCGCTGTACATCCTCTACACGTCGGGCTCCACGGCCAAGCCGAAGGGCATCCTCCACACCACCGGCGGCTACCTGACCCACTGCGCCTACACGCACAAGGCCGTCTTCGACCTCAAGCCGGACGAGGACGTGTACTGGTGCGCGGCCGACGTCGGCTGGGTCACCGGCCACTCCTACATCGTGTACGGGCCGCTGGCCAACGGGACCACCTCGGTGATGTACGAGGGCGCGCCGGACTACCCGGACAAGGACGTCTGGTGGGACATCATCGAGCGCTACAAGGTCAACATCCTCTACTGCGCGCCGACGGCGATCCGCGCCTGCGTGAAGTGGGGCGTGGAGTACCCCGACAAGCACGACCTGTCCTCGCTGCGGCTGCTGGGGACGGTCGGCGAGCCGATCAACCCGAAGGCCTGGCTGTGGTACCACCAGGTGATCGGCGGCGGGCGCTGCCCGATCGTCGACACGTGGTGGCAGACCGAGACCGGCGGGATCATGATCACGACCCTGCCGGGGCTGCTGGACACCAAGCCGGGCTCAGCGGGCCGGCCGCTGCCGGGCATCGAGGCCAAGGTGGTGGACGAGCAGGGCGAGGACGCCGGGCACGAGCAGGGCTACCTCACGCTGCGCCGGCCGTGGCCGGGCATGCTGCGGACGCTCTACAAGGAGGACGACCGCTTCGTCGAGACCTACTGGGCGAAGTTCGGCCGCGACGTCTACCTGGTCGGTGACGCCGCGCGCCGCGACGAGGACGGCTACTTCTGGATCGTCGGGCGCATCGACGACGTGGTCAACGTCTCCGGCCACCGCCTGTCGACCGCCGAGGTCGAGTCGGCGATCGTGTCGCATGCCAAGGTGGCCGAGGCGGCGGTGATCGGCCAGGCCGACGAGGACACGGGCCAGGCGATCGCGGCGTTCGTCACGCTCCAGGGCGACCTGGAGGGCGACGACGACCTGGTCGCGGAGATCCGCGAGCACGTCGCGGGCCGGATCGGCAAGTTCGCCCGCCCGAAGCGGATCATCTGGGCCGGCGACCTGCCCAAGACGCGGTCGGGCAAGATCATGCGCCGGCTGCTGCGCGACATCGCCGAGGGCCGCGAGCTGGGCGACGTCACGACCCTGCGCGACCCCGACGTCATGCAGGCCCTCGAGGAGAAGATCAAGGAGCGGCAGGCCGAAGGCGAGTAAAGCCATATTCTGAGGCGATGTTCGCGTCGTACGAGGAAGCGGTCGCGCAGCATGAGTGGCGCGTCCCCGAGCACTACAACATCGCCCAGGACGTCTGCGACAAGCACCCCGCGGACAAGCTCGCGATGGTCCACGAGGACTACGCGGGCAACGTCCGCGAGGTGCTGTGGGGCGAGCTGCAGGAGCAGTCCAACCGGTTCGCCGACGTGCTGCGCGCGCACGGCGTCGAGAAGGGCGACCGGGTGGCGATGCTGCTGCCGCCCACACCCGAGACCGCCGCCGCGTTCTTCGGCACCTGGAAGTGCGGGGCGATCCTGCTGTCGATGTCGGTGCTCTACGGCGACGACGGCATCCGCCACCGGGTGAGCGACTCGCAGGCCAAGGTCCTGCTCACCGACGCGGCGAACCAGGACCGGGTCGACCCGTCGCTCGTGCAGGACGTGCTGGTGCTCGACGACGCGCTGCTCGCCTCCGGCGACGCCTCGTTCTCGCCTGAGGACACGCTGGCCGAGGACCCGGCGCAGCTCTACTACACGTCCGGGACCACCGGGCTGGCCAAGGGCATCGTCCACGCCCACCGTTACCTGCTGGCCCACGAGGAGTTCGTCTACTGCCACGACGTGCGCGAGGGCGAGCGCTTCCACGGCATGGGCGAGTGGGCCTGGGCGGCGGGGATCGCGCCGCTGCTGGGGCCGTGGCGCTACGGCTGCGTCCAGCTCGTCTTCCAGCGGCGCGGCGGGTTCGATCCGCACAAGCAGCTGGACTTCCTCTCGCGCCAC
Source organism: Solirubrobacteraceae bacterium (assembly GCA_025935735.1). Next base: position 3,437 of record JAICUS010000100.1, read on the forward strand.
GAGGCGACCAACGTCTTCACGACGCCGACCGCGATGCGCTCGATGATGGGCATCTCGGACGCCGGCACGCGGTACCCGCAGAAGTTCCGGGTGGTCTGCTCGGCCGGCGAGCCGCTGAACCCGGAGGCGATCCGCTGGTTCCGCGAGCAATACGGGCTGACCGTGCTCGACTACTACGGGCTGACCGAGTCCTATCCGCTCGTGGCCAACTACCCGTTCATGGACGTGCGCGAGGGGTCGATGGGCCGCCCGATGCCCGGCTGGGACGTGCAGATCCTCGACGAGGACGAGCGGCCGGTGGCCCAGGGCGAGCGCGGCGAGATCTGCCTGCGGGCGCGGTCGAACCCGCACTACCCGCTCGGCTACTGGCGCAACGAGGAGGCCGCGCGCGAGACGTTCGGCGGCGACTGGTTCCACACCAAGGACGCCGCGTCGGCCGACGCGGACGGCTACTTCTGGTACGAGGGGCGGGCCGACGACGTGATCATCGCCGCCGGCTACCGGATCGGCCCGTTCGAGGTCGAGTCCGCCTGCCTCGAGCACGCCGCGGTGGCCGAGGCGGCCGCGGTCGCCTCGCCGGACGAGCGCCGGGGCAACGTGGTCAAGGCGTTCATCGTGCTGGCGTCCGGCCACGAGCCGTCCAACGAGCTGGTGGCGGACATCCAGGCGCACGTGCGCAACCGGCTCTCGGCCTACGCCTACCCGCGCAAGATCGAGTTCGTGGACGACCTGCCGAAGACCTTGACCGGCAAGATCCGCCGGATCGAGCTGCGCCAGCGGGAGATGGAAACCGGCGCGTAACCGTCTGACCGGTGCGTAGGTACCGGGCGGTTCGCTGGCAGAATCGGATCCGTGCATCCCGCGGGGATCGCCGCCGGCGCGCCGGCGGCCCGGGAGAGAGCGGCGCAACCGGTCGCCCGTGCGCTGCTGCCTCAGTGGCTGGCGCGGCTGGTCGGGCTGGCCGCGCTCGGCTCGGTGGGCGCGCTGGAATGGCAGCGCCAGATCGCCGGCTACGGGTCGGCGCGGGCGCTGACCTGGGTGCTCGGCGCCCTCGTGGCGGCCGGGCTGGTGCTGGCCGCGTGCCGGCTGCCGGCCGGCTGGCGGCGGGCCGGCGGGCTCGCCGCGGCGGTCCTGCTGGCCGTGGCCGCCGGGTATCTGCTGTCGGGCGCGCCGCTGCACTACGCCAAGCCGCGCCACTGGGACGAGCTGTTCACCACGGTCGGCGACGGGCTGCAGGCGCTGGGCACGGTCAGGCTGCCGTATAAGAGCGCGAGCCCGGCGCCGCGGATCGCGCTCGAGGTGCTGGCCGGCGGGCTGCTCGTGCTGGCCGGGCTGGCGACGTTCTGGCCGCGCGCGCAGCGCGGCGAGGAGCTGCGCGGCGCCGCCCGCGGGCCCGAGCGCGGCTACCAGTTCGTCGCGCTGGCCGTGCTGCTGGTCGTGGCCATCTCGCCGGTGGTGTCGGTCGGCGGGACGCGCTCGCTGGCGCTGGGCCTCGGGCTGTCGGCGATCACCGTGGCGTTCCTGTGGCTCGAGCGGCTGCCGCTGCGGCCGGGGCTCGGCGTGGCCGCGCTCGTCGGCGTGGCGCTGGCCGGCGCGCTGCCGCTGGCCTCGCTGGCCGACCGCGGCGAGCCGTGGTTCGACTACCAGTCGTTCGCCGAGAACCTCGGGCCCGACGACCCGGTGCACTTCTCCTGGGCGCAGACCTACGGACCGATGACCTGGCCGCGCGACGGCAACGAGGTCATGCGGGTGACCTCGGCGCGGCCGCTGTACTGGAAGGCGCGCGACCTCGACGTGTTCGACGGCAACGCCTGGCGGATCCGGACCGATCCCACGCCGACCGCCCACCTGAGCACCGCCCGGTGGCGGGCCGACCTGGCGCCCGGCTGGGCGCAGCAGCAGGCCTGGACGAGCACGATCTCCTTCGACGTCCGGCGCATGAAGGGGACCGACGTGGTCGGCGCGGGGACCATCGTGCAGGTCAAGAACCCGTCGCGCGGCGTCCGGCCCGGCGTGGCCGCGGGCACCTGGGACTCCGTCGGCGCGCTGCACCGGGGCGACTCCTACACGCTGAAGGTGCACACGCCGCGGCCGGGGCCGGCGCTCCTGGAGGCCGCCACGACCGGCGCCGGCGTGCCGGACCCGGGCGAGCTGCAGATCACCGTGCCGTTCAAGCCGGGGCGCTTCGCGCCGGGCGTGTTCATCCGGCTCCAGCGCCGGCGCGTGCACCGGGCGGTGGTGCACTTCAAGGGCTTCGACGACCGCAACGGCGTGTCCTACGTCAGCTACCCGCGGGCCAGCCAGGCCGACTACGACCTCGACCGGGTGATGCAGCGCACGGTCTACGCGCGCACCTGGGCGCTGGCCGAGCGGCTGCGCAAGGGCGCGAAGACGCCCTACCAGTACGTCCTCGCCGTCAACGCGTACCTGCACGGCCGGGGCTTCGTCTACGACGAGCGCCCGCCGCAGGCGCCGCGGGGCGTCCCGCCGCTCGACTACTTCCTCAACGTCTCGCACAAGGGCTACTGCCAGCACTACGCGGGCGCGATGGCGCTGCTGCTGCGGATGGGCGGCGTGCCGGCGCGGGTGGCCACGGGGTTCAGCCCCGGCGGCTTCTCCAGCCAGCACAACCAGTGGATCGTGCGCGACACCGACGCGCACGCCTGGGTCGAGGCGTGGTTCGACCGCTACGGCTGGGTGACGTTCGACCCCACGCCGGCGGCCACCCCGGCGCGGTCGCAGATCTTCGCCATCAGCGCGCCGAACGCGCGCACCGGCGACACGCCGACGGCGCGGGCGACGCCCGGCGCCGACAACGGCGCCTCCTCGCGCGACCCCGAGGGCGGCACGAACCCGGACCGCCTGCGCCAGCTCCAGCTGCAGCAGACGAACGGCACGAGCGGCGCGGGCGGCGAGCTGTCGCGGCTGTGGTGGCTGGTGGCGATCGTGCTGCTCGTGGGCGGCGTGCTCGGCGCCTGGTTGAAGGCGGTGCTGCGCGCCCCGCGCGCCGGGACGCCGATGGACCGGGCGGTGGCCGAGCTGGAGACCGCGCTGCGCATCCTCGGGCGGCCGGTGAAGACCGGCACGACGCTGTCCCAGCTCGAGCGCCGCCTGGGCTCCTACTCGCCCGAGGTCCGTGCGTACTTCCAGTGGCTGTCAGCCGGGCGCTACGGCCCGGGCGCGCCGGCGCCGGACCGCGGCGGGCGCCGGGCGCTGCGCCGCGCGCTGGCCGCGGGGCTCGGGCCGCTCGGCCGCCTGCGGGCGCTGTGGGCGCTGCCGCCGCGGGTGTCGCGGCGCGACCGCCCGGCGGTCGACCCCACCGGCGCCGAGACGTTCGTCAGCGTCCGCCGCTGAGCCGCCCGTCCATCACGGTCGCCAGCGCCGCGCAGACGGCCAGCAGCCCGGCGGAGATCGCCAGCGCCGCGTGCAGCCCGCCGGTCAGCCCGGACGCGCCGACGAGCGAGCCGAACAGCGCCACGCCGATCACGCTGCCGGTCTGGCGCATGGTGTTCAGCGTGCCGGAGGCCACGCCGGAGCGCGCACGGTCGACGCTGCCCAGCAGCTCGGAGGTGATCAGCGGGACGATCAGGCCGACGGAGGCGCCGAAGGCGATCAGCTGGAGCACCAGCGCGGCGTACGGCGTGTCCTGCCCGGTCGGCAGCAGCGCGGCGCAGGCCGTCGCGGCGAGCAGCGCGGCGCCGACCACCACGGCGCGCGGGCCGGCGCGCCGGGCGAGGCGGCCGGCGGCGACGTTGGTGGCCATCACGACGCCGGTCATCGGCGCGAACGCGAAGCCGGTGGCGAGCGCCGAGCGGCCCTGTGCGCGCTGGAAGAACAGGCTCAGCACGAAGATCAGCCCGTAGACGGCGATGTTGAGCGCGAGCCCGATCGCCGCCGCGGAGGAGAACGTGCGGTTGCCGAACAGCTGCAGCGGGAGCATCGGCCGGCGGCGGCGCGCCTCGATGCGCAGGAACGCGGCCAGGGCGGCGGCGGCGATGCCGTAGCCGGCCAGCACCGCCGGGTTCGTCCAGCCGGCGCGGCCGCCCTCGATCGTGGCCGCGGCGAGCGCGGCCAGGGCGACCACCGCCGCGGCCTGGCCGGGCAGGTCGACGCTGTGCTCCGGCGAGGCCGGCGTCTCCCGCGCGTGGCGCAGCGTGAGCCAGATGCCGAGCGCGCCGATCGGCACGTTGATGAAGAAGATCGCCCGCCAGCCGACCGCGGCGATCAGCGCGCCGCCCACCAGCGGCCCGGCGCTCAGCGCACTGGCGGCCCCGGCCGCCCACAGACCGACCGCCCGCGACCGCGCCTCCGGCTCGCGATACGCGTGGTTGAGCAGGATCAGCGAGCAGGGGACGAGCACGCCGGCGGCCAGGCCCTGGACGGAGCGGGCGCCGATCAGCACGCCGAGCCCGGGCGCCAGCCCGCAGGCCGCCGAGGCCGCGGTGAACAGCGCGAAGCCGGCCACGAACACGCGCCTGGCGCCGATCCGGTCGCCCAGCGCGCCGGCCGACAGGATGAACGCGGCGAACATGATCGTGTAGGCGTTGACGATCCACTGCAGGGCCGCGATCCCGCCGCCCAGCGCGTCGCCGATCGGACGGATCGCCACATTGACGACGCTCACGTCGAGCTGCACCACGGCGAAGCCGAGGCTCATCGCGAGCAGCGTGAACCGAGATCCCTGCCGCGTGGCCATGCGGGCCACGTTAGAAGCATGACGCTTCGGCCCTCCCCGAATCGTCCTTCGGGCCGGGGGCACGGACTCTGACCTCCGGTGGATTGGCCGGACGTGGTTGGGGGCACACGGGACGGCATGGGGGTGGCCACGTCGGAGCCGCTGCTGGCGGTCGACCTGCCCGCCGTGCCGGAGAGCGCGCCCGTCGCGCGCGGCGCGGTGATGGAGGCACTGGCCGGCGTCGCCGTCGACCGCGACGCCGTGGGTATCGTCGTGTCCGAGGCCGTGGCCAACGCGATCATGCACGCCTACCGCGACCGCGATCCCGGCCGCGTCCGCGTGTCCGTCGAGGTGGGCGAGGAGAGCCTCGAGCTCGCGGTCAGCGACGACGGCATCGGGATGACGCCCCGGATCGACAGCCCGGGCGCCGGCCTCGGCGTGCCGCTGATGGCCGGCTTCGCCGACGAGGTCGTCGTCGACTGCTCCCACGGCACCCGCCTGCGCGCCCGCTTCGAGCTCTACGGCCCGGCCGGCCCCCACGGCCGCCCGGTCCGCCGCCACGCCGGGATGAGCCGCACCCGGCGCTTCGCCCGCGGCTGACCGCGCGCGTCAGACCTTGCGGAACTCCGGCACCCAGGCGCCCTCGGCGTCCTGCGCGAAGTCCTGGAACAGCCCGGGCGCCTCGCGCTGCATGATCCGGGCGATCAGGTCGAACACGTAGCGCAGCTCCTCCTCGGCGCCGGCCGCCGTGCGCATCTCGATCACGTGGCGCAGCGTGCGCACGTTCGCCGTCCACACGATGTCGGTGCTCAGCCCGATCGGCGCCAGCCGCCGCAGCGCGGACGTGACCTCCTTCTTGACGTGGAACGGCACGCCGTCCTCGTCGATCCCGAGCGCCTGCGCGGCCGCCACCTGGAACTCCTCGAGCTGCTCGACGATCGACACCACCTGGTCGCGCACCGGCTCGAGCGCCGGCGGCACGCGGAAGCCGATGTCGGTCAGCCGCACGTAGCGCAGGCTCTCCTGGCTGAACGCCGACCCCGCGCGATGCCTCACGAGCTCGTGTGTGTTGCCGCTCACGCACGGCTTGCCGTTGCGCCGGACGAAGAGCAGCCCATTGGGGACGCGCACGCAGTGCACGCGGCCGCGATACCACACCCACTCGTCGCTCGGGCGGCCACGGAGCCTCCAGTTGTGATTGACGAGTGGGCGGGTGCGCGTCTTGACGAGTGAGACGATGTAGCAGGGCCGCTGATTGCGGAACCGCCGGCCGCTCGGCATCACGCGCTCGAGCCCGGTGCGGTCGTCCACCCGCACGTTGGCCGACCAGGCCGCCTTGATCGCCAGAACTTGCAGGTCGTCCGCCATCCCGCGCGACGTCGTGTAGATCACGCAGTGGTTGCCGTCCTTGCGCCGGCTGCCGTCGCCCGACACGAAGGCGTCGAGGAACTCGCGGATCGTCTCCGGGCCCCAGGTGCCCACGACGTCGGGCACGCGCTTGCCGTCGGCGGTCGAACCGCAAGTGGCCAGGAAGTCGCGCAGCGCGACGTTCGCCGTCCGAACGCACACCGGTTGAGAGGGCGGCACATGCGGCTTCAAGCCCAGGTCCTCGATGACTCTGACGATCTCGGCCTGCTTCGGCCCTGGGGACTGCGCGATGACGATCTGATGGCGATTCAGCGAGCCCTCCGCGAGCCACCAGCCCAGGAACCTGGCAAACGCGCGCAGCGGGAAGGTCGCAGGCGCATAGGTCCGCGTGACCGTCGCGCCCGTGTCGTGGCGTGCCCAGGCGCGCTCGGTTCCAGCGATCTCGACGAACCCGGTTTCCTGCCCCGTCCACCGGGCCGTCTTCTGATAGCTCACGCGCTTGCCCCGGATCTCGTGTGCCAGCCGCACCGCGAAGGGCTCTTCGTGCCGCCGGGCCGCCTGGGTGTCGTGGCGACGGACCCACATCCGGTGATTCGGGGTGACCAGCAGGTCGATCTGCTCTGACTGCACGCGATACATCGGGCCGTCGTAGTCGCCGACGAAGCGCTCGTCCGCCGGCTGATACTCGAGCTCGTCCGTGGCCGGGTTCAGTGTGGCGAAGGTCTCGGTGCCGTCGACGTCCGGCCAGGCCTTCCAGCCGTCGCTGGTGAGGACCTCCGTCTCGTCGTCGTAGCAGAAGACGCGGGAGACGTTGCGCAGAGCGAACGAGAAGCTCGCGTGCTCGAGCACGCTGCCGTGGGCGCTGCGCAGCAGGTTGGCGAAGTACTCGCGCTGGTCGGTCCGCACGCGCGTGACGTTCGGGTTCAGGCCCGGCTCCCAGCTGCGATAGCACGCGCGGCCGCCGAACTCGATCAGCAGCTGAGCGGCGTTCGGCGCGCCGTCCGCCTCCTCGACCCGCCGCTCCAGCCACGCCTCGCCGCCCACGTCCGCCAGATAGCCACGCAGCCCCTCGAGGTCCAGTGAGGGGCGGGCGACGACGAAGACGGAGGGGACGGTTTCACGCATGGGCGGGTGACCCTAGCGCGCGCTCCGGTCGGCTCAGGCCTCGCCGGGGAGGCAGTCGGCGCGGGCGCGGGCGGCGGAGCCGGGCGTCCACGCGCGGGCGTCGAGGAGGCGGCGGCGGATCTGGATGCGCGAGCCGCTGACGCCGAGCTTCAGGCCCTCGCCGAAGCCGACCGAGGCGCCGGCCGTGCGGTCGTTCACCGCGGAGACGTAGCGCTGCGTGGTGCCGGCGACGCGGATGCGGGCGAGCAGCGCGCGCAGGTCGGCGAGCTTCCCGGACGGCGTGCGCAGCCGGGCGATCGCCGGCTCGGCCACCGCCCAGTTGCCGGGGCGCGTCAGGTCGAGCGTCGCGACGGTCTCGGTGTAGCGGTTGTTGTTGCGGCTCGGGACCGCGCGGCGCAGCACGAGGCTGCGGGGGCCGTCGGCGCCGAACGTGTACTCCGCCACCAGGTCGGTCCGGCCGCGACCGGGGGTCTGGAGCAGCGGCAGCGACACCTCCGGGCCGAGCAGCGAGGCGCGCAGGTAGAGCGTGACGAGGTGGTCGCGGCTGACGCGCGCGCCGAGGCCCAGCGACCCCGTGGCGGACACGCCGATCCCCGACAGCGCGGCGTTCCCCCGGCCGACCGTCGCACCGACCATGGCCGAGGCCTCCGGGCCGGCCTCCAGCGAGCTCCAGGCGGTGGGCCAGCGCGACGAGGTGAGGCTGCCGGGCAGGGCGGCCGCGAACCGCCGCGCCTCGTCCGCGTCGGCGAACGTCCAGCCGCGGCCCTCCGTCACCCGCAGGCCGGCGCCGGCGAACGCGCCGCCCTCCACGCGCAGCGGGCCGGCCGACGCCTCGATGCCCCAGCCGCCGCTGACGCCGCGGTAGATGCCGGCCGACCAGCCGGCCTGCACCGTCCCGTCCGAGCGCGCGGTCATGGTCACCGACCCGCGCGTCCCGAGGTCGATGCTGAACAGCGTCACCCCGACCTCCGCGCCGTCGACGCGCGAGGACATCGGGCACGGCGGCAGCCCGGCCGCCGTCGCCTCGCGCGCCGTGCAGACGTCCCCGGTCACGATGCACAGCCCCAGCCGCACGCCATGGACGACGCCGCGCGGGATGCCCGCCGCGCCGGCCGCCGGGCCCGCCGCGGCCAGTACGGCGACGAGCACGAGCAGCAGCGCGACGTACTCGGCGGCGGCCTGGCCGGCGGCGGGATGACGGCGGGGGAGGTGGGACACGCCCCCTATAGGGCCGCAGGCGAGAATCTCGCCCCCCGCGAGATCGGCACCGCGCCCGAGTGGCCGCGGCGAAGCACCCGCGGCGGGGTCCCGCCCGCCGCGGGATCGGCACCGCGCCCGAGTGGCGGGGGCGAAGCACCCGCGGCGGGGGCGGCCCCCCGCCGGGACGCTTGGCGGCGGCGCCCAGTGGTGCCTCAAGCGGGTGGCCGGGCAACGCCGGCGGCGGCTCGTCACGCGAACGGCCCGGCGCCCGCGCCGGTCTGGGTGACGTGACGGCGTGCCGGGGCAGGCGAACGGCCGGCTGGGTAGGGCGGCGGGAGCCCGGACCGCGGTGCGCGGACGAGCGCGTCGGGGCGCGATCGGCGCGTGTCGGGTTCATCGGCCTCAGCCCGACAAACCCGACACGCGGTGCGGCTGGATGGTCGCTCGCGGGCGACTATGCGCGAGTCGAACCGCGATGAGCGCGAGCCGCCCACACCCGCGCGACGGCTCGACCGCCTCCTACCCAGCGGGTGTTCGCCCGCCGCCGACGCGCCGCCGGGTTGGCCGCGGGGGGCGCGGCGCCGGGTGTTCGCCCGCCGCCGACGCGCCGCCGGGTTGGCCGCGCGGCCGCCGGCGCCCGCCGTTCGGCTCCCCCGGCACGCCGCCAGGTCAGCCCGGCCGGCGCGGGCGCCGGGCCGGCGCCGGGACAAGCCCCGCCGGAGTCAACCCGGCCCAGAGTTGCCAGACGCGGCTCTAGATCAGCGACTGCAGGGCGGCGCCGGCGTCCCGGGCCAGGCTGAAGAGCGGCTCGGGATAGATGCCGAAGAAGATCGTGGCCACCGCGCAGACGAGCGCGACGAACGCCACCTCGGGCTGGACCAGGCGCGGGCCGGCCGCGGCGTCGCCGTCGCCGAAGTCGGTGGCCACGACCGCGCCGCGGTCGGGGCGGGTGGCGGGGACGGCGGCGCCGGGCTCGCGGCCGGCCGCACGGGCCTCGTCGTCGGCCTCCGGCGAGCCGCCGGCCATGGCGGGCCGCGCCGCCCGCGCCGGGCGAGCCGCCACGTCGGACGGCGCGCGCATCCACACGGCGGCGATGACCCGCAGGTAGTAGGCCAGCGACACCGCCGAGCCGAGCACGATGACCACGCCCAGCCAGGCATAGCCGTTGCCCACGGCCGCGTCGATCAGGTAGATCTTGCCGAAGAACCCCGCGGTGGCCGGGAAGCCGGCCAGCGCCAGCATGGAGATCGTCATCGGCCAGGCCAGCAGCGGCCGGTCGGCGCCCAGCCCGTACATCGAGGAGATGTCGTCGCCCAGCCCCGCCTCGCGCTCGCGGGCCACGATGACCGCGAACGCCGCCATGTTCATGACCACGTAGATGGCCAGATAGAAGACCGCGGCCTGCACGCCGGGCCGGTTGGACACCACCACGCCGGCCAGGATGTAGCCCGCCTGGGCCACCGACGAGTACGCCAGCAGCCGCTTGAGCGACGACTGGCCGATCGCGCCGACGTTGCCGACCACGATCGTGATCACGGCCAGCGTGGCGAACGCCGGCGCCCAGGTGCTCGCGCCGCTGATCAGGCCCACGTCGAACAGCCGCAGGATCACCCCGAACGCGGCCGCCTTCGTCGCCACGGCCATGAAGCCGGTGACCGGCGTCGGCGCGCCCTCATAGACGTCCGGCGTCCACTGGTGGAACGGCGCCACCGACGCCTTGAACGCCAGCCCGGTGATGATCAGCGCGACCCCCACCAGGAACAGCGCGTCGTGCGAGACGTCGCCGGTCGCGCGGGCGATCGCCTCGAAGCCCGTCTGGCCCGTCGCGCCATAGATGAACGCCAGCCCGTAGAGCAGCGTGGCCGAGCCGACGGAGCCGATGATCAGGTACTTCAGGCCCGACTCCAGCGAGTGCTCGCGCCGCATCCGGGTCGCGCAGAGCACGTAGAGCGGGATCGACAGCAACTCGAAGCCGATGAAGACGACCACCAGGTCGTCGGCCGCCACCAGCACGACCATGCCGAGGATCGAGGTCAGCAG
>JAICUS010000108.1 GCA_025935735.1 Solirubrobacteraceae bacterium
CGATCCGGCGGCGCTCGAGCGCGCGCGCGAGCGCGGGCAGGTCGCCCCCGGCCGCCCAGCCCGGGAGCAGCGGCCGCCAGGGTCGGCCGGTGAGCGCTCCGAGCTCCGCCGCGGCCGCCTCCGGCGCGGGGGCGTGCAGCGCGGGGTCGAAGGCGGCCGGCGGGACAGAGCCGCCGGCCAGCAGCGCGTGGGCCGGGGACGGCTCGCCGGGCGCGTCGCGCAGGCGCAGCGCGAGCAGCAGGTTGCGCTCGTCGATCTCGCGCCGCGCGAACCGCAGCAGCGTCCGCCCCTCGGGCCCCGCGGCGGCGAGGGCGGCGTCGGCGCGCGCGGCATGGTCGGCGACGACCGCGTGCTCGAAGGCCGGCAGGTCCGTCGTCCGCTCATACTCGCGGTAGGCGGCGCGCAGCGCCTCGGCGTGCTCGCGGTCCGGGATGCGGCGGATCAGCAGGTCGACGGCGCCGGCGAGCTCGCGCTCGGCGAGCGCCTCGTGCGCCAGCGGGCCGGTCAGCCAGCCGACGGGGAAGAGCGCGCCCATCGCCTCCTCGGCGCGGCGCCGGCGGCTCGCGTGGGCGCGCAGCACGGCGACCACGTTGTGGACGTCGAAGCGCGCGAGCAGCTGGTCGACGAGCCGGCGGGCGCGGTCGGCGTAGAAGGCGCGCATCTCCTCCAGCGTCCGCCCCAGGTGGAGGCGGATCGTCTCGTGAAGCCGCCGGTACGCGTCGCCTCGCGCCTGCTCGGCGTCCCGCGCGTACGGGGTCGCCGCGAGCGCCGTCAGGATGCCGTCGGCGTCCTGTCCGAGCAGGCGCTCGTAGTCGGCGTCGCGCAGCAGGTCGCCCCGCCGGGCGTGCAGCCGCGTATTGCCGTAGGCGAAGTCGGCGCGTGTCATGGCTCCTCCGCCCGCAGCCGCCGCGCGAACCGGCGGCGCAGCAGCGGCTCGGCGTTGGCGAGCCGCTCCTCGAGCGTGTTGCGGATGGTCCGGCCGTCGCCGCTCGCCAGCTCGAGGCCGCCCCACGTGTCGAGCGTGGGCCGCACGTCCAGTCCGCCGGCGAGCGGGGTGGCGAGCTCCACGTCGCGCGGGTCGACGCGCAGCTCGCGCGCGGCGGGCAGCGCGGCGCGGCTCTCGGCCAGCAGCGCCCGCCACAGCGGCGCATAGCGATCCGTGCCGCGCACGGCGGCCAGCCGGGCGCGGATGCCGTCGAGCGTGGAGGCGAACGCCGCCTCGCCCGCCGATCGGGTGGCCGCGACGGCGTCCAGCCGGGCCAGCGCGCGCAGCCGCTCGGCCTCCGCACGCGCCGGCCGCTCCGTCGCGGTGGCGAGCTCCGCCTCGAGCGCTCGCGCCTCGTCCCGGGCGCGCGCGACGATCGCCGTCGCCTCGGCGGCGGTGTCGTGCTCGGCGCGCGCGCGCTCGGCGTCGGCGTCGGCCTCGATCGCGCGCAGCAGGTCGGCGAGCGCCATGGTCAGAGCAGCACGATCGTCATCGCGGCGACGGCGAAGCCCAGGATGACCAGCGTCTCTGGGATCGCCACCAGAAGGATCGCCCGGCCGGCCAGGTCGGGCTTCTCGGCGATCAGCCCCATCGCCGCGGCGCCGATGCGCGCCTGCGCGTAGCCGGTGGCGAGGGCGCCGAGCCCGACGGCCAGCGCCGCGCCGATCGCAATCAGTCCGGTTTCCATGTCTGCTCCTTCATCCGGTGGTCTCGGGGTCCGGCACATGGCCGAATGGGGTGAATGGGCGTCCGCCGCCGACGAAGAACGTGCCGAAGAACTCCACGTAGTGCAGGCGCAGCGCCTGGATCGTCGGGCTGAACATGGCCAGGGCGAGGTTGAGGGCGTGGAAGAAGACGGCGACCAGCACGCCCATCCAGATCGGCCCGACGGCTCCGAGCTCGTTCGCCACGCCCGCCAGATGCGCCGAGGCCAGGCCGACGGCGGCGATCCGCAGGTAGGACAGGATGTTGCCGACGTAGCCCAGCAGCGCCAGCGGCCCGGTGATCAGGCCGAGCGCCCCGTGCAGCGACATCACAAGGACGACGCCGACGACCGTCGCGGCCGCCGACGGGGTCAGGGCGCCGGCGGGCAGGTGGTCCGCGGCCCATGCGGCCAGGCCGAACAGCCCGGCGAGCACGAGCAGCGCTCCCAGCTTGTCGAGCAGCTCGCGGCGCTCGCCGAAGCGGACGGCCTCCCAGGCGCCCAGCGCGAGCCCGAGCACGACGTGGGCGGCGCCCAGCGCCACGGAGAGCAGCAGCAGCGGCTCGAGCGTCGCGGCGGCCGGGCGATAGCGCCACAGCGCGAAGTCGCCGAACGCCCGGCGGCCCAGGTCGCCGAACAGCTCGCCGAACAGCAGGCCGAAGAGGATCGACCAGGCCGCGCCGGCCAGCACGATCCACGTCACGCTGGTGAACGCGCTGTGGCGGGTGCGCAAGGCCCGGCGCGCGACGAGCCCGAGCACGAGCAGGACGGCGCCGTAGCCGACGTCTCCGATCATCGCCCCGAGCATCAGCGGGAGCACGAGCGCCATCAGCAGCGTCGGGTCGACCGAGCCGGCGCGCGGCAGCTCCAGGAAGCTCATCAGCGGCTCGAAGGGTCGGGCGAAGCGCGAGTTGCGCAGCAGCAACGGAGCCTCGGGATCGCGCCGGGACGTCGCCAGGTCCTCGACGAGGACGGCGGCTCCGATGCGGGCGTCGATCTCGCTCCGCAACCGGGCGAGCCGGCGGCGCGGGACCCAGCAGACGGCGACGAACGCCCGCTGCGTCGCACCGAGCCGCTCGGTCGCCTCCAGCCGCTCGAGCTCGCCGGCCAGCGCGGCGCGCAGCTCGCCGAGGCGCGCGGCCTGCGGCGCCAGCAGGGCGTCGCGCTCGCGTTCGACGGCGGCGAGCGCTGCCGGGAGCTCCGCGAGCCGGCGGCCCATCGCCTCGACGGCGCCGCGCAGCGAGAGGCTCTCGAAGCGCTTCGGCAGCTCGGCCTGGCGGACCTGCGCGCGGCCGAGGAGCGCGCGCACGGCCGGTTGATGGACCTGGGGGAACACGACGAGGCACCCGATCGCGCCGTCCTGCACGCGCGTCCAGACCAGGGCGAAGCGCGCGCCGAGCTCCTCGGCCAGCTCCGTGCGCAGCGCGTCGACGATCCGCTCGTCCTCCGTGTTGAGCACGAGCGCGACGGTGCCCAGGCGCAGCCGGCGCAGCTGCTCGTCGTCGAGGTCGGCCAGCTCCGGCACCAGCGGCAGCAGCCGGCGCAGCGGCTCCAGGTAGCCGGGAAGCACCAGGCGCTCGTCCCGGAGTGCGTTCAGCTCTCGCCGCAGCGCGCCGGCGCGGGCGGACAGGGGCTCGAGCTCCGCCTGCGCCGCGGCGGTGTCGAGCGGCCGCTCAGGCGGCGCGCCGCGGGGCTGGTCCGTGGTCTGCGCCAGCAGGCCGTCCACCTGCGCGGCGAGCCGGCGCAGCCCGGCGCTGCGGGCCGAGCGGTCCGCGTTGCCGTCGAGCGAACCGACGTCCTGCGATCCGCGGGCGTCGGCGATCTCGACGAGGCCGAGCGCGTGCAGCTCGGAGACGACGCGCTCGACGTCGGCTCGGCGGCCGAGGATCCGCACCTTGGTCATGGGCACGAGCACGTCTCATGCCTCCGGTGCGAGCAGCAGCGCCGTGAGGTCGGCGACCAGGTCGTCGTGCTCCCGCGCGGCGCGCTCGCGCAGCTGCTGCGCGGCGGCTTCACCGGCGGCGCGCGTCGCCTCGGCGTCGGCTTCGGCCTCGGTGAGAAGGACGGCTCGCCGGCGGCGCCCCGCGGCGGTCCCGGCGGCGCGGGCCTCGGCGATCAGGCGCTCGGCCTGCTCCCGCGCGGCGTCCAGGGCAGAGTCGGCGGCGCTGCGCGCGCCGTCGCGATCCTCCAGCGCGCGCTCGAGCCGCCGGACGGCGTCCAGCCCCGGAGCCGCGGCGGTGGCCGGCGCGGTCATCGCCGTCCCTCCTCACGGCGGCCGCGGGCCCGCACCCGGCGCAGCCGGACACGGTCTTCCATCTCGCGCTCCTCCAGCACGAGCGCGATGTGCGCGCGCTCGGCCTCCAGGCGCGGGAGGACGACGTGCTCGAGCGCGTTCATCCGCCGCGTGGTCCGCGCGATCTCGTCGGCCAGCCGCCGGACGGACAGCTCGAGCGCGGCGACGGCGAGCAACCGCTCCAGCACCGTCTCGAAGGAGTCCGCGACCGCGTCGATGCGCGTCGCGGCCGCCGCGAGGCTGAAGCCGCGGCTCGTGGTCGCCCGCGCGACCGTTCCGGCGGCGATCTCGACGATCGGGACTCCGGCCACGCTGCGAGTGCGCACGTCGACCGCGATCTCACCCTGCGCGGCGAAGGCGGCCGACTCGACCGGCTCGGGCCCGCCGGCGGCGACGGCGAGCCCGAGCCGCCGGCCCGCGCTCGCCGCGTCGCGGTCGAGCTCGGCCAGCGAGGCCAACGCCGAGGCGCCGAGGCGATGGAACTCGCGCACGAGCGCGCCGCGGCGGTCCTTGAGCAGGTCGCGCCCCTGCGCGGCGAGGCCGATGCGGGCCCGCCGCGCGAGCAGCTCGCTGCGCGTCGCGCTGACGGGCGGCATCAGGCAGCCCCCAGCATCGCCGGGTGGAGGGTCGTCTGCGGCATCGCCTCCAGACTCGCCGTCCGGGCGCCCGATTGCGATGGGGTCGGGCCCTCAGATCCCGCGCGTCGCGACCGCCGCTTCCCCTCGGCCCTCTTCGCCGCATGGGGCTCGGGCGCCCTCGAGATGCGGTGCCGGCCTCATGGCGCGGAGCGGTCGGCGCGGGCAGAGTGTCGTCCATGTTCACTCGACTTCTCGTGGCCTTCGACGGCTCGCCGCACGCCTGGCGCGCGTTGGCAGAGGCGATCGAGCTGGCCCAGTCCGGTCACGGGCACTTGACCGTGATCGCCGTGATGCCCGACTCCTCGCCCTGGCTGGGGTCCGCGGCCGCGCTGCCGATGGAGCGCGGCGGGCTGGACGCCCCGCCCGAGGCGGAGTTCCAGGCGATGCTCGATCGCGCGCTGCGGACGGTGCCCGCCGACGTTCCCGTCGTCGGGGTCCTGACGCGCGGGGCGGCGGCCGCCGCGATCGTCGCGGAGGCGCGCACGGGCGACCACGACGCGATCCTCATCGGCTCTCGCGGTCGCGGCGATCTGCGATCGCTGCTGCTCGGAAGCGTCAGCCACGCCGTGCTGCGCGCCAGCCCCATCCCCGTGGTGGTGGTCCGCGGCGGCCCCGAGAGCGGCCGCGCGGCCGAACCGGCCGGCATGGCGGCGTAGGAGAATGATGCGCTCTGTAGAGCGCGCCGGCAAGGAGCGATGCCATGTCATCACCGCAGACCCGACAGCCGCCGATCCTGGTGGGTTACGACCCGGGGTCCCGTGATCGCGCTGCCGTCGACTTCGGCGTCGCCGCCGCGCTGTTCACCGGCGCGCCGCTGATCGTCGGATCCGTTTGCGCCGCCGACCAGGCGGCGGGTCACGCGGAGGAGCTGGCGCCGCAGGCGATGCCGGCGCTCGACGGGCTCAGGGACGAGCTGGAGATGGACATCGAGGTTCGGGAGCTCCGGGGCACGAGCGCGCCGCGGGCGCTGCACGAGGCGGCCGAGGCCGAAGCCGTCGGCCTGTTGGTCGTCGGCTCGACCCGGCGGGGTCGGGTCGGCCGGCTGCTTCCGGGCTCCACGGCAGAGCGGCTCATGCATGGGGCGCCGTGCCCGATCGCCGTGGTCCCGCACGGATGGGAGCGGCGAGGCAAGCTCGACCCGATCGGCGTCGCCTACGCCGAGACCGACGAGGGCTTGGAGGCGCTGCGCGAAGCTCACGCGCTCGCCCGCAAGGCGGAGGCGACGCTTCGCGTCCTGACGGTGGTCAGGCCCGGCGCCGGAGCGCTCGCAGGAACGGAGACCTACAAGGCAGGGCAGGCCGGCACGGACGTCGAGGACGTGGAGGGGCGGCGCGAGTTGCAGGCCAAGGACGCGGTGCACGCGGCACTCGGCGGGCTCGGCGGCGGTGACGTCCACGTGGAGGTCGACACATTCGTCGATGACCCGGCCGAGGCGCTCATACGCGTCTCGGAGCACGTGGATCTCCTGATCTGCGGCTCGCGCGGCTATGGCCCGCTGCGGGCGGTGCTCCTGGGCGGCGTGTCACGGCGAGTCGTGGCCGAGGCGAGTTGCCCCGTGATCGTCCTGCCGAGGGGCGTCAAGGCCCCGCTCGAGTCGCTGGCCGCGGCGCCCGGCACCATCTGGGCCAGCTGAATCCCGGTCGACCCGCTCATCTCACCACCACAACGTCGCACGGCGCAGTCGCGGCGTGGGTGAAATCCCAGGGTGCCGCCCGGATTGCCCACCCGCGGCGGTTCGGGTTAAGTGGCGGCGTGCAGCGCGTCCGTCTGGAGCCGGCCGGGCAGGCGCCGGCGACGCGGCCGCGGGGGCCGGCGCCCGCCGGCGATGTGCTGCTCGACCTGCAGCGGGCGGTCGGCAACCGCGCGGTGGGCCGCATCCTGGCGCGCAAGACGAGGGCACCGTCGAGGCAGACCGGGTTGCGCGCCGACGCGATCGTCCGCGAGTACGTCGCCAAGGCCGTCGCCTTCCGGGCCCGCAACGCCGACGCCAGCCTGGTCCAATACGCGTTGTTCCTCGGCGCTGCGGCGAATGTCGAGCTGGCAAAGCTCGGCGTGCCGGACGTGCGGCTGGTGCTGTCCAAGGGCGACCTCGCCGCCGCCGCGCAGTTCTGGGCTGACGGCTGGTTCATGCTCGTCAACCCGAAGGTGTTCACGTCGCGCCCGGAGGAGGTCAAGACGCTCGGGGACCTCACCGATCAGGAGGCGGCGCTGATCGCCGACCACGTCTTTCACGAGGCGCGTCACGCCGAGCAGGCCTTCCGCGTCGCGCGCCTGCAGGCGGCCGAGGGCAAGGATCCCGGCCTCGGGCTCGAGGAGGACATCGCCGGCGCCGCGGCCGCGTCGCCCCTCGATCTCGGCCCGCGCAACGCCAAGGCGGTCAACGAGGCCAGGGAATGGCGCGAGAATCTCTACGGCGCGGACGCGACGTTCCGCGAAGTCGCGACCGAGTGGCACAAGGAGGTGGCCGACGCGGGTCGCGCCGCGAAGGGCGTGACCGACGACACCGCGGGCGACGTCCGCGACCGGCTCGTCCGGCAGCTCGCGGCCTGGGTCAAGCCCGGTCGCGGCATGGACATGATCCGCTCGCACCGCGCGAGCGCACGGGCCCGCAAGCGCACCCAGATGATCGCCGTCATCACGCGCATCGAGGCCGAGTACGCGAACGCCGAGGCGGCGGTCCAGAAGCTGCCCGAGCACCCGCAGGCGTCAGACCTCGCGCCGGTGTACCAGGCGTTCGTGCTGCTGTCCCAGGCCGCCACGTCGGCGTACTACGACCAGTCCGTCGAAGACGACGCGTACGGCGCCGGCAACGCCGTGGTCGACGCGTTCCCCGGCTAGCACATGTATTCCATTATGTAGTCGAAGCTCGTCCGCTTCTGCAAATCGCCGGGCGTCTGCCACGCGGGAGCGTGCTGCGCGGAGGCCTGCTTGGCGGGTGCCTGCTCGACGGCGGCCTTCGCTGCGCTGCCCGACCCGTACGGGCCGATCAGCTGCTGCGGGGTGTACAGGTTCCCGTTCTGCATCACGTAGTCGTCGTTGGCGATCGTCTCGATGTCCTTCAGCGGGTTGCCGTGGATGATGTCCATGTCGGCGATCATTCCCGCCTGGATCGTGCCGAGCCGATTCAACACGCCCATGATCTTGGCGGGCTCGACGGTGGCTCCGCGCAGGGCCTCGTAGTTGCTGAGGCCGGTATGTGCCATCGCGCTGATCGCGATGACCTGTCCGAAATTCCCGTACCCGATGGGGTTGTCGGTACCGACCAGCGTCGTGCCACCCGCCGCGACGACCTTCGCCACCGCCTTGCCGAACCCGATCGAGCTCGACAGCTGCGACGCCGTCGCGGGCGGCTGTGCGAACTCGTGCTGCGCCAGCGCGTAGTTCCACGGGCTCAGCAGCGCCTTCATCCGCGGGTCGTCGATGGTCGGCTGCCCGTTGATGTTGGGAAGGAAGTTCGGCGCGCCCGAGAACGGCGTGGTGCTGATCGACATGCCCGACCGGGCGTACAGCTGGATCGTGTCGTCGTAGGCGACGTAGTCCTGGGACACCGCGATCTGGTAGCCCAGACGCTGCGTCGCCCAGTGCGACGTGCCGTCCTGGCCAAAGGCCAGCGCCGGCCAGAAGTAGTGCGAGAAGGACGGGATCCCGAGGCGATGGCCCGCCTGGATCGCGGTCTGCTCCATGTCGTTGGGCAGCCGGACGTAGGTCTTCATGATGTCCGGCTTGAGCTTGGCGAGCCTCGACAGGTTCGTCGTCATCGACGAGGTGGTCGGATCGGGTCGCATCCACGCGTAGAAGATCCGGCCTCCGTCGACCGGCTCGCCCGACCAGAAGTACCGCGGACCGGGCGCCGCGCCCGACTGCTGGGACTCGACCTCCTCGAGCGAGTGGTACGGCTCGTCGCCCATCGACATCTCGGTCGTGATCCCGAGCGAGAGCTCGAGGCGGTTCTTCCGGCCGCCGGCGAACGGCTGGTCCATCCCCTCGTGCGCGTGCGCCTCCCACAGACCCGGAATCACCGTGTCAGCGGACGCGTCGACGTATTGGACGCCGTGGCGATACGAGGACCGCGGGCGAGCCGGGCCGACGCTCACGATCTTGTTGCCCCGGACCACGATGTCCACGTTGTGCTGCTCGGAGTTGCTCGTGCCCGCCCACAGCGTCCCGGCGTGAATGACCTTCTCACCCTTCGGCGGGGCCTGCGGCTTGAAGCGAAGGTCGACCGGAACCGTGCTGGGCGCGCCTCCCTTGACCGAGACCATCCGCAGCGTTCCGGCCGAGTCATACAGGATGTGCTGCGAGTCGCCCGACCAGCTCAACTGATCAGCCGCCTCCTGAGTCACCTGTCTCGCCGCGCCCGCCGGGGCGCCGGTCGCCGGATCCACCGGAACGACATACAGCACGGAATCCATCACGTAGGCCATGGACCTGCCGTCCGGCGACCACACCGGACCGTCGTCCTCCACCCGGTTGGTGAGCGTCTCATACGGCCGCGCGGGATCCGGGAGATACAGGTTGGTCTCACCCGTGGTCGCGTCGACCGTCTCGATACGGCTCGTGCCCTCGCGGAAGCGGTTGGAGTACTGCTGGAGCGCGGCCAGCGCGATCGTGTTGCTGTCGGGGCCCCACGTGGGACGCCCGGCCTCGAAGTCCGCGTTGATGTGGAGGCCGGTCGAGTTCTCCGTCCCCCAGACCTTGTGGAACTGCCCAGTTGCCACGTCCGCGACATACATCTCGCGGGCGCCGGCCTCGGCGTCGAGCGTTGTCATGAACGCGATCTGCTTGCCGTCGGGCGACCACGCGGAGTTCACCTGCGCGCCCGTGTACGGCGCCGTCAGCTTGCGCGTCTGCCCGGTCCGCATGTCGCGGATGTAGATCGCCATCGACCCATCGGAGTCAGTCGAGTACGCCAGCGACCTGCCGTCCGGCGACCAAGTGGGATCCGCCTTGTAGAACGGGTCCTTGGTCAACTGCTGCGGCTTGGAGCCGATCTTCATCGACCACAGCTGGTTGAGCGCGACGAACGCCACTCGCTTTCCGTCCGGCGACAGCTTCGGGCTGAGGATGCCGGTCGCCTTCTGCGTCGCGGTCGACGAGAAATCGTGGCGCTTCATCGGGTAGGAAGCCCGGTTGAAGGGCATCCGCGCCGAGAATGGAATCTGGGTCACGGCGCCGGTCGTCACGTTGCGCTTCCAGATCTCACCATTGGAGGCGTAGACCAGCGTGTCATTCGAGAGCCACTCAGCCGGGAACGCGAAGACGTCCTCGTCGCTCGAGACCGCCCGGCCGTCGACGAACAGCTGCGTCAGCGGACCGCCATTGACGTTCATGGGCCCTCCCGAGCCCATTGCGCTTGCCTGCGCGACGTACGCCACGTGCTTTCCGTCCGGGGAAGTGGTCGGCGACCAGTACGTCGTCGACGAGTCCGAATACAGCGTCTGGGCCTGCCCCTCACCGTTCGCCGCGACTACCTTGATCGCATGGGTCGTGTCCACATACGTGACATGCGAGCCATCCGGCGTCCACGACGGATAGTAAGCGTTGGCGAGGACCGCTTCGTTCGTGATCTCCGTCAACTGCCCCGTGGCGAGTGTCAGGACCCACACGTTGTAGCTGCCACTCGCCGTCCCGTCGGGCGATCCCGCCACCGGCCGATCCGACGAGAACACGATCTGCGAGCCATCGGGCGAGTAGCGCGGCTCGCGGTCGTCGTAGGAGCCGGACGTCAACTGACGCACATTGGAGCCGTTCGGGCTCATCGCCCAGATGTGAAACGTCCCGCTCTTGTACGATTGGAACGCGATCGTCTGGCCATCCGGCGACCATGTCGGATATGCGGTGTCCTGCAACAGGCTGGAGATCCGCGTCGCCTTACCGCCACTCGCCGGCAAGGTCCACAGGTTTCCCAGGAAGTTCATGGCGATCGACTTGCCGTCCGGAGACAGCGCGACCGTCAGCGCGGACCCCTGACGGAAAGTCATGATCGCCGACGTGCCACCACCTCTCGCGTGTGAGTCTCTCGCCGGGACGGCGGTGAAGCGGGACACGGATCCCGCGACGGCGAGCGCGATGAGCGGGCAGACGAACGCCACGCTGAAAAAGGTCGCTGAACGATTGCCGCGCCGATGGCGACGCGCGCGGTGAACCAGACCCCTCGATGCACGCACAGTTTTCCCCCCTGCTAGTACGCTGGCGCGACCTTAGCCAACCATCCTCGGCGATGCCAAAGCCAGACGCCGGCTGAGCGGCGAACGGTGGAAATCCAGCGACGAACGGTCGAGAGGCGCGGCCCTCCCGTCTGAAAGCTGACTCGGCGCCAGCCGGCCGATTTGCACGCTGAGGTCGAGCTCACGCGGCGCCACCCAGCGCTGCGCGACCACCACGGCCGCCCCGGCCGAGCTTGGCGCGGCGCCGCTGTGGCCGTGGCCGCAACCGGCGACAGGCAGCGCGAGCAGCAGCAACGCCGCTATGAGACGTCTGATCACTCGGGTCCCCGAGGCTACGGTCCCGCTAGTGGCGATAGCCGAGCCGGCGGGACAGCCGCTGGGTCTCGGCGACCAGCAGGCGGGCCGCCTCGTCGAAGCGTGCGCGGAACCGCTCGATCGGCCCGCAGACGCTGACGACGGCGACGGGCAGGCCCTCCCGGTCGAGCACGGGCGCCGCGACCGACCCCGCGCCCGGCTGGCGCTCCCCGCAGGAGGCCGCGTACCCGCGGGTGCGTATCTGCTCGAGGTCGGCGAGCAGCGCGCTGCGCGCGGTGATCGTGGCGTCGGTCAGCGCCACCAGCGGCCGTTCGCTCAGGTAGCGGTCGCGCTCCTCGCCCGGCAGGAAGGCGAGGAACGCCTTGGATGAGCTGCCGGCGTGCAACGGGAACGGGCGGCCGATCGGCACGACCATCTTGATGTCGCCGGCGGGCGTGACCTGGTCGACGTACATGCGCTCCCAGCCGGAGCGCACCGAGAGCGTGGCGGTCTCGCCGGTCTCCGCGGACAGCTGCGTGAGCGCGCCGCGAGCCGTCTCGCGGATGTCGGTCCGCTCGAGATAGGACATGCCGAGCGCGAGGCTCTTGGGGCCGAGCAGGTAGCGGCGGGTCGGCTCGTCGACCTCGACGTAACCGCGGTCCTGCAGCGACACGAGGATCCGGAAGACGACCGCCTTGGACAGGCCCAGGGCGTGGGCCACCTCGGTCACGCCGACCGTGCGCGACGGCGCCTGGGCGAGGTAGGACAGCACGTCGGCGGTCCGGAGGACCGCGGTCACCGCGGGGGCTCCGGTCTGGCGGCCGGCGGGCTCGGTACGGGGGGTGCTCACACGAGGGCCTTCCGACGTGATTGTGGCGCGGCGGCTCCGGCTTGACAGGGGCGGGACGGTCTGGCACCGTCCAAAACAGAAACACCGTACCGCTGGGGGAAACAGCGGGCAAGAGGAGACATTCGATGGTCGTCGTGTCGTCGGGGCTGTCCGACGGAATGCTGATCTTCCTGATGGCCAGCGGGCTGACGCTCGTGCTCGGGGTCATGCGGGTGGTGAACTTCGCCCACGGCGGCTTCTTCATGGTCGGCGCCTACTTCGGCTACGCCCTGATGGGCGGCCGATCGATCGCGGCGGTGCCGTTCGTGCTGCTCGTCCTGGTGGCCGCGCTGGCCACCGGGGCGCTCGGGCTGGTCTGCGAGCGCCTCGTCTTCCGGCGCATGTACGACCTGCCCGAGGTCACCTCCCTGCTCGGCACCTACGCGCTGCTGCTGATCCTCGAGGGGCTGGCCGAGATCGTCTGGGGCGTCAAGCCGCGGACGCAGCCGCAGCCGGACTCGCTCGTGCACACCGTGACCGTGGCCGGAGCCGAGATCCCGCGGTACGAGATCCTCGTCGTGGTCGTCGGGATCGCGGCCGTGATCGGCCTGCAACTGCTGATCAAGCGCACGGAGTTCGGCCGTCAGCTGGAGGCCGTCGCCGAGGACCGCTTCATGGCCGGCCTGCTCGGCGTGAACGTCTCGCGCGTGTTCGCGCTCACGTTCGCGCTCGGGACCGCGCTCGCCGGGCTCGGCGGCGCGCTCGCCGGCCCGACGGTGAGCATGGTCCCGGGGATCGCCCTGACGTTCATCCTCGAGGCGTTCGCGGTCGTGATCGTGGGCGGGTTCGGCAGCATCCTCGGCTCACTGGTCGCCGCCCTGGCGCTCGGCCTGCTGCACAGCTTCCTCGCCACCGAGGTGCCGGAGCTGGCCGACTTCTCGCTGTATCTGCTGATGGCCGCCGTGCTCGTGGTGCGGCCGCAGGGGCTGCTGGGCAGCGGCCGCGTCAGCGGGGCGGCCGCATGAACCGCCGCGTGGTGCTCGCGGCCGCCGGGGCCGTCGCGGTCGTCGCCGCGGTCCTCGTCATCCCGCAGCTGGCCAGCACGAGCGCGCTGGTCGTGTGGGAGACGGCGCTGTTCGCGATGCTGTTCGCGACGAGCACCAACCTGCTCTTCGGCTCGGCCGGCATCCCGTCGTTCGGCCAGGCCGCGTTCTACGGCGCCGGCGCGTACACCGCCGGCATGGCCGCCCCGCACGGCTGGAACGTCCTACTGGTGCTGGGGCTGGCGATCGTCGTCAGCGCCGCGGTCGCGCTCGGCGTGTCGCTGTTCGCGTGGCGGACG
>JAICUS010000791.1 GCA_025935735.1 Solirubrobacteraceae bacterium
GCGGGCCCGATGCAGTCCGAGCTCGAGCTCGCGTTCATCGAGACGGCCAAGGAGGCGGGGGTACGGCACATCGTCAAGCTCTCGGTGATCGGCGCCAACGCGGAGGCGCCGCTGCGCTTCGCCCGCTCCCACGGCAAGGTCGAGCAGGCGCTGAAGGCGTCCGGGATCGCCTGGACGCTGCTGCGGCCGACCGCGTTCATGCAGAACACGCTGGCCTGGGGGCCGCAGGTCCACGACGACACGTTCTACTCGCCGGTCCCGGACGCGGCGGTGTCGATCGTGGACGCGCGCGACGTCGCGGAGGTCGCCGCCGCCGCGCTGACCGACGCGGCGCACGAGGGCAAGTCCTACGGCCTGAGCGGCCCGGAGCCCGTCTCCTATCGCGAGCAGGCGCGGCGGGTGTTCGCCGCCGCGGGCCGCGAGGTGGCGGTCGAGGAGGTGCCGGTGGAGGACCTCAAGCGCGAGCTCGTGCGCGCCGGCGTGCCGCCCTGGAACGCCGAGGGGCTGGCCGAGCTGTTCGACCTCTACGCCAACGGCGGTGCCACCATGGTCACCACCGGCGTCAACGACGCACTGGGCCGCGAACCGCGCGACCTCGACGCGTTCGCCGCCGACCACGTGGACGCGTTCAAGGGATGACAGGCGCGTGGGGAGCGGGGCTGGCGACGTTCGCCGGCGACCGGCTGCTGGAGGCCTTCTACCCGGAGCCCGAGCTGGGAGCGCCGGGCAGCGGCGGCGAGGCGGGCGCGCGCGAGCTGCGCGCCGACGAGGCCGCGCGGCACAAACTGCCGGCCGGCGGGCCCGACGAGCGCCGCGGCGTGCGCCAGGCGCCGGTGCTGACCGTCATCGCCGACCTCGACCAGCCGCCGCGCGATGCCGCGGACGCCTACCTGCGCCTGCACCTGCTCTCGCACCGGCTCGTCAAGCCGCGGACGATCAACCTGGACGGCATCTTCGGCGTCCTGCCGAACGTCGCCTGGACCAGCCACGGGCCGGTCGACCCGGCGCAACTGAGCGACGTCCGCCTGCGCATCCGCGCCGCGGGCGAGACGCTCGAGGTGCACTCCGTGGACAAGTTCCCGCGGATGACCGACTACGTGATCCCCTCCGGCGTGCGGGTCGCGGACGCCGACCGCGTGCGGCTCGGCGCCCATCTGGCGGACGGCACGACCGTGATGCACGAGGGGTTCGTCAACTACAACGCGGGCACGCTGGGGCACTCGATGGTCGAGGGCCGGATCTCCGCCGGGGTGATCGTCGGCGACGGGTCAGACGTCGGCGGCGGCGCGTCGATCATGGGCACGCTGTCGGGCGGCGGCAGCGAGGTGATCAGCCTCGGCGAGCGCTGCCTGCTCGGCGCCAACGCCGGCCTGGGCATCTCGCTGGGCGACGACTGCACGGTGGAGGCCGGGCTCTACGTGACCGCCGGCACGCTCGTCACGCTCCCCGACGGCGAGGTGGTCAAGGCGCGCGAGCTCAGCGGCGCGAGCGGCCTGCTGTTCCGCCGCAACTCGCGCACCGGCGCGGTCGAGGCGCTCCCGCGCTCCGGCCGCTGGGCCGGCCTCAACGCCGCGTTGCACGCGAACGACTAGACGCCGCGCGGCGTCGCGCGGGTGGCGACGATGATCTCCGCCGCCCGCTCGCACGCCTCCGGCGGCGGCACGAGCGCCAGCCGCAGGAACCCGGAGCCGGCCGCGCCGAAGTACGAGCCCGGCGTCAGGACCACGCCCTGCTCGAGCAGCTCCGCGGCCAGCGCCTCGGCGTCCTCGCCGGCGTGCAGCCACAGGAAGAACGTGGCGTCGCCGCCCGCGCTGCGCAGCCCCGCCGCCTCCAGCGCCGGCAGCAGCGCGTCGCGCTTGGCCCGGTAGCGCTCGCGCACGGCGTCCACATGCGCCTCGTCGGCCCAGGCGGCCGCCGCCGCGCGCTGGATGAACTCCTGCGGCGCGACGCCGACGTTGGGCCGGTAGCGCTTCAGGGCGGCGACGATCGCCGGGTCGCCGGCCACGAAGCCCGTGCGGTAGCCGGGCATCGACGAGCGCTTGGACAGCGTGTTGAACACCGCGATGTGCGAGCGGTCGGACACCTGCAGCGCGCTCGCCGGCGGCTCGTCGCCGAAGTAGAGCTCCGAGTAGGCCTCGTCGCAGGCCAGCACGAAACCGTGGCGCCGGGCCAGCGCCGCCGCGCGCTCGTAGAACTCGACCGGCGCCGTCGCCGCCGTCGGGTTGTTCGGGTAGTTGAGCCACAACACGGCC
>JAICUS010000254.1 GCA_025935735.1 Solirubrobacteraceae bacterium
ACCGGCCCGAGGCACACGTTCTCGACGGCCGTCATGTGCGGAAAGAGGTTGAAGCGCTGGAAGACGAAGCCGATGTCCTCGCGCTGGCGGGCGATGTTGCGCGGCGTCTCCTCGCGCAGCGACCCGCCGCGGCCCGGCCGATAGCCGACCGGATGGCCATTGACCTCGATCCGTCCCGCGTCGATGCGCTCGAGGTGGTTGACGCAGCGCAGCAGCGTCGTCTTCCCCGAGCCGGACGGGCCGATGATCACGACCGACTCGCCGCGCCGCACCTCGAGCGACACGTCGCGCAGGACGACGAGCGCCCCGAACGCCTTGCGCACCCGCTCCACGCGCAGGATCGGCGCATCGCTCATCGGGCGCCCCGCGCCGCGCCGAGCTCGAGCCCTGTGCCGGAGCCGAACAGCCGTCTGCCGAGGCCGGGCGTGCGCGCCTCGCCGCTGCGGGCGGCGAGCCGGCGCTCGATCCAGCTCTGGATGAAGCCCCAGATCGTCGTCAGCGCCAGGTAGTAGACCGCCGCGGCGAGGAAGATCTCGAACGTCCGGAACGTCGTCGAGTTGAGCTCCTGGGCGTTGAGGAACAGCTCCTCGACCCCGATCACGCTCAGCAGCGACGTGACCTTCATCATGTTGTTGAACTCGTTGCCGAGCGGCGGGATCATGATCCGCACGGCCTGCGGCAGCACGACGAAGCGCATCGCGCGGCCGCGGGTCAGGCCGAGCGACTCGGCCGCCTCCATCTGGCCGCGGTCGACCGAGTTGATCGACGCCCGGATGATCTCGGCCATGTACGCGCTCTCGTTGACCGCGAGCGTGACGATGCCGGCCTGGATGACGCCGGGGATCGACAGCCCGGCCAGCGAGACGTCCTTGAAGCGGAACAGGCCGAGCGCCGCCAGGCCGTTGTAGACGAGCACGAGCTGCACCAGCAGCGGCGTGCCGCGCAGCAGCCACACGTAGAACCCCGCGGCGGCCCGCAGCGGCGCGCGCCGGCTGCGGCGGACGAGCTCGACCACGAGGCCGAGCGCGACGCCGATCGCCTGCGCCAGGACCGACACGTAGACCGTCGTCCACAGCCCGACGAGCCAGGGGTGCGACGGGTGGAAGACGAGGTCGCGGAACGTCTGCCACTGGAAGGCGCCGAGCTGGAGCGCGCCGCTCACTGCTTGAGCTCGTCGAGGCCGAGCTTCCACTTGGCCAGGATGTTGTGGTAGGTCCCGTCGGCCTGCATGGCGGCGAACGCCTTGGCGATCGCGTCGTGCAGCGGCGCGTTGCCCTTGTCCGTGGCGATGCCGCAGAGGATCTCGCCGAACGGCTTGCCGGCGACCTCGAACCGATCGGGCTGCTTGGACGTGACGAAGGACACCGTCTCGGTCGTGGTCCCGTAGACGTCGACCTGCTTGAGGCCGAGCTGCTGCAGCGCGTCGGAGTCGCGCAGGAACAGCCGGATGGTGATGGCCGGCTTGCCGGCCGCGGTGCACTGCTTGCTCTGCGCGCGCAGGAGGTCGGCGATCGTCGTGCCGGTCTCGCTGGCCACCTTCTTGCCGCACAGGTCGGCCAGGCCGTGCACGCCCTGCGGGTTGCCCTTCGGGACCAGCAGCGCCTGGCCGGAGCGCATGTAGTCGACGAAGTCGACGACCTTGCGCCGCTCCGGCTTGTCGAACAGCTGCGAGAGGACCGCGTCGCAGTTGTGCGCCTGGAGCGCCGGGATGATCCCGGCGAAGGCCGTGTTCTTCCACACCACGTTCAGCCCGAGCCGCTTGGCGATCTCGGTGCCGACGTCGATGTCGGAGCCCTGCGGCTTGTGGCCGGGGCCGTAGGACTCCAGCGGCGGCGTGGAGATGTCGGAGCAGAACTGCAGCTGACCCGGCTGCACGAGCGCGGAGTCGGGGACCTTCGCGGCGGCCTTCGCGGCGCCGTTGCCGTTCGCGCCGTCCGACGACGCTCCGCCGGAGTCCGACCCGCCGCAGCCCGCCGCGAGCATCGCGGCGGCCGCGACCGCGACCGCCGGCGCGAGCCGCCGGCGCTGTCCTGTCAGCCACATACCTGTCTCCTCCTCCGGACCGATCCGCAAGGCGGGGGACCATAGCCAACACGTTTTGGCAAAGTCAAGTCCGAGGCGACGAAGGCTTCTCCGCGCCACCCAGCAACAGGTTTTGGCAGTCCGTGCGGGCTGGTACGCTGCCGCCTCATGGCTGCCCGCGAACGCCCGACCGTGCGCGACGTGGCCGCCGTCGCCGGCGTCTCGCTCACGACGGTCTCCCACGCGCTCAACGGCAAGGGCCGGGTCGACGCACGCACACGGGAGCGCGTCCTGGACGCCGCCAAGCGGATCGGCTACCGCGCGAACCCGACGGCGCGCAGCCTGCGCTCGGGGCGCACGGGGATCCTCGCGCTCGTGCTGCCGATGATCGGCTCCGACGGCCATCGCAACGAGGCGCTCGGCCTCGACTTCTACATCCGCCTCGCCGGGGCCGCGGCGGGCGCCGCCGCCGCCCGCGACCACGCGCTCCTGCTCCCGCCGCCGCTGCGGCAGATCGCCGACGTGCGCGGCCTGCCGGTCGACGGCGCCATCGTCGTCGACCCGGGCGCCCACGACCCGGTCCTCGCCCTCTTCGACGCGCTCGGCCTGCCGGTCGTCACCGTCGAGCGCGATCCCGCCCGGCCCGGCGCCGACTGGTTCGTCGCCTCCGACAATGCCCGCAACACCCGCACGGTGCTCGACCACCTGGCCGCCCACGGCGCGCGCCGGATCGCGCTCCTCGCGCCCCAGACCACCGCGTCGTGGGTGTCCGAGACCCGCGAGACCTACGCCGCCTGGACCGCCGAGCACGCGCGCGAGCCGATCGTCGTCTCGGTCCCGCACGAGCGCCTGGAGGGCAGCGCCTACACGAGCACGCTCGCGCTGCTCGAGCGCCCCGACCGCCCGGACGCCGTCTACGCGGTCTCCGAGCCCTACGCCACGGGCGCGCTGCGCGCCGCCCGCGAGCGCGGCTTGCGGGTGCCCGGCGACCTCCTGCTGGTGGCCGGCGTGGACAGCCACGAGGCGAGCGCCGGCGACCCGCCGATCACCGCGCTCGACCTCCACCCCGACGAGCAGGCCGCCGTCGCCGTCGAGCTGCTCGTCGCGCGCGTCGCCGGCCGGGACGCGGATGTGCCGCGCACGGTCCCGGGCACGCTGTGCATCCGGCGCTCGACGACCGCAATTGCATGCAGCGAGGTCGATTCCTGACCGAGGAGACCGTCGCCACCGGCGGTTGACGCTCCGAAATGCATGCAGTACGGTGTCACGCACGCCGCGCGGAGGCGCGCGGCAGGTCAGCGGGAACGCGGGAAAGGCGGAGCAGCGATGACTGCCAGCAACCTCCAGGACGTCCTCGACGCGTCCGGCAATCCGGTCGAGTTGCTGCGCAACTCGCAGATCGGCGCCTACATCTATCCGGTGGTGCCGTCAGAGTTCACCAACTGGCGCAACGAGCAGCGCGCCTGGCGCGAGACGACGGTGCTCTATGACCAGTCGCACCACATGGTGAACCTGTTCGTCACGGGACCAGATGCGCTGAAGCTGATCTCCGACACGGCCTTCAACAGCGTCGAGAACTTCCCCGTGAACATGGCCAAGCAGTACGCGCCGTGCACGCCGGCCGGCCATGTCATCGGCGACGGGATCCTGTTCCACCTCGACGAGCTCGAGTTCGTGTTCGTCGGGCGCAACCCGGCCGCGAACTGGCTGCGCTACCACGGCGAGACCGGCGGCTACGACGTCGAGCTGCGCTACGACGACCGCTCGCCGTCGCGCCCGTACGGCAACCCCGTGACGCGGCAGCTGTGGCGCTACCAGATCCAGGGGCCGCGGGCCTGGGAGGTCCTCGAGAAGCTCAACGGCGGGCCGGTGGAGGAGCCGAAGTTCTTCCGCATGGGCGAGATGACCGTGGCCGGCGAGCGCGTCCGCACGCTGCGCCACGGGATGGCCGGCGCGCCCGGCCTCGAGCTCTGGGGTCCCTACGAGGGCTGGGAGAAGATCCGCGAGGCGATCCTCGAGGCGGGCCGGGAGTTCGGCCTCGAGCCCGTCGGGGCGCGCGCCTATTCGACGAACACGCTCGAGTCGGGCTGGATCCCCTCGCCGCTGCCCGCGATCTACACCGGCGAGGACCTGCGCGCCTATCGCGAGTGGCTCCCGGCCACCGGGTACGAGGCGATGAACGCGCTGGCGGGCAGCTTCGTCTCGGACGACATCGAGGACTACTACCTCAACCCCTGGGAGCTGGGCTACGGCCGGTTCGTGAAGTTCGACCACGACTTCATCGGCCGCGACGCGCTGGAGCGGATCGACCCGGAGACGCAGCGCAACAAGGTCACGCTGGCCTGGAGCTCCGAGGACGTGGTGAAGATCATGGCGTCGCTGTTCGACGCCGAGGGCGAGCCGTACCAGTTCTTCGACCTGCCGAACGCCAACTACGGCTCGTCGAGCTATGACGCGGTGGTCGACGCCGACGGCACCGTGGTGGGGCTGTCGATGTTCACCGGCTACAGCGCCAACGAGCGCCGCGCGCTGTCCCTGGCGACCGTCGACTGCGACGTCGAGCTGGGCACCGAGCTGCGGGTGGTCTGGGGCGAGCCGGGCGGCGGCTCGCGCAAGACGACCGTCGACCACGGGCAGCGGCAGCTCGAGGTGCGCGCCGTCGTGAGCCCCGTGCCGTACACCGAGACCGTGCGCCGGGAGTACGCGGAGGGCTGGCGGACGACCGGGGCCGCCCGCTGACGCATGCCCCGCGGCGCGACCAGCTCGCAGGTCACGCGCGCCACGCTGGGTCTGCGCGAGCTCATCTTCGACGGCGAGCTGCCCCCCGGCGAGCGCGTGCCGGAGGTGGGGCTGGCCGAGCGCCTCGCCGTGTCGCGCACGCCGCTGCGGCTGGCGCTCTCGACGCTCGCGCACGAGGGGCTCGTCGACCCGCTGCCGGGCGGCGGCTTCGTGGTCCGGTCCTTCACCGCGGCGGACGTCGCGGATGCGATCGAGCTGCGCGGCGTGCTGGAGGGCACCGCCGCGCGGTTCGCCGCCGAGCGGCTGGAGTCGCCCGAGCAGCTGGCTGCGCTGGCCGCCGCGACGGAGCAGCTCGACGACGTGGTGGCCGACCGCTCGCCCGAGTCGCTGGTCGCCTACGTCGAGCTCAACGACGCCTACCACGAGGCGCTGGCCGACCTGGCCCGCAGCGAGACCCTGCGGCGGGCGATCGCGAACGTCGTCGCGCTGCCGTTCGCGGCTCCCGGTGCGCTGCTGACCTCGCAGGCCACGCTGGCGGGGTCGCGCGAGATCCTGGTGCTCGCCCAGCACCAGCACCGCGTCCTGCTCGACGCCATCCGCGCGGGCCACGGGACGCGCGCCGAGGAGGTCGCGCGCGAACATGCCCGCATGGCGCTGCTGAACCTCGAAGTGGTCCTGGAGGACCACGGGGCGCTGGCGTCCGTACCGGGCGCCCCCCTCCTGGCGATGTGAGCAGGGTGAGCGAGCCGCTGCTCGACATCTCCGGCCTGACGCTGCGCTTCGGCGGCGTGCAGGCGCTGAGCGACGTCGACATCCAGGTCCCGGCCGGGATCGTCTGCGGCGTCGTGGGGCCCAACGGCGCCGGCAAGACCTCGCTGTTCAACTGCGTCTGCGGCTACTACCGGCCGACGGCGGGCACGATCCGCGCCCTCGGCCGCGACGTCACCGGCACCGCCCCGTACCGGCTGGCCGGGCTCGGGCTCGCGCGCACGTTCCAGCACGCGACGCTGCAGCCCGACGCGACCGTGCTGGAGAACGCCCTCGCCGGCGGGCACACGCGGATCGCCGGCGACGCGCTGAGCTGCGCCCTGCGGCTGCCGCGCGTGCGCCGCGACGAGCGCCGGTTGCGCGACGAGGCACGCGAGCTGCTGCGGCGGCTGTCGCTCGAGCACGTGGCCGCGACGCCCGCCGGCGCGCTCGCCTACGGCAGCCAGAAGCGCCTCGAGCTGGCGCGCGCGCTGCTGTCGCGCCCGCGGCTGCTGCTCGTCGACGAGCTCGCCTCCGGCCTGACGCAGGGCGAGGTGATGGAGCTGGCCGAGCTGATCTCCGCGCTGCGCGACGAGCTCGACGTCACCGTGCTGCTCGTGGAGCACCACATGGGCATGGTGGCGGCGGTCACCGACAAGGTGATCGTGCTGGTGCAGGGCCGCAAGGTGGCCGAGGGCACCGCGGCGCAGGTGCAGGAGGATCCGGTCGTGGTGAGCGCCTACCTGGGGGAGGCGGCGTGACGCTGCTGGCGCTGCGCGACGTCGTCGCGGGGTACGGCTCCGGCGAGGTGCTGCACGGCATCGACCTCGAGGTCGACGACGGCGGCGTCACCGCGCTGCTGGGCGCCAACGGGGCGGGCAAGACGACGACCTTGCGCGCGGTGAGCGGCATGATCGGCCGGCGCGGGTCGATCCGCTTCGCGGGCCGCGACCTCGTCGGCCTCTCGACGGACCGGATCGCGCGGCTGGGGATCGCCCACGTGCCCCAGGGGCGGGGCACGCTCGCCCGCCTGTCGGTGCGCGACAACCTGCGCGTGGGGGCGCTGCGCCGCCGCGACGGTGCCGCCGTCGCCACCGACCTGCGCCGCGTGGAGGAGCTGTTCCCGGTGCTGGGCGAGCGCGCCGGATCCGACGCCGGGACGCTGTCCGGCGGCGAGCAGCAGATGCTCGCGGTCGGCCGCGCGCTGATGTCGCGCCCGCGGCTGCTGCTGCTCGACGAGCCGTCGCTGGGGCTCGCGCCGCTGATCACCCGCCGGCTGTTCGAGACGCTCCCGGTCCTGCGCGAGCAGTGGGGCGTGGCGATGCTCGTCGTCGAGCAGAACGCCAACCTCGCCCTGCAGGTGTCCGACCGCGCGGTCGTGCTCGAGTCCGGGCGGGTGGCGCTGGCCGGGCCGGCGGCGGAGGTCGCCGGTCACGACGACGTGCGTCGCGCCTACCTGGGGGTCGCGTGACGACGTTCGTGCAGCAGGTCGTCGACGGCCTCAGCTCGGGGTCGATCTACGCCGCCCTGGCCCTGGCGCTCGTGCTGGTCTACCGCGCCACCGGGCTCGTGAACTTCGCGCAGGCGCAGATGGGCGTCGTCTCCGCCTATGTGGCCTGGGCGCTCACGCAGGCCGGCCTGCCGGCCGGGCTCGCGGTGGCGTGCGCGGTCGTGGCCTCGCTCGCGATGGGCGCGGCGGTCGAGCGCGGGCTGATCCGGCGCTTCGAGCGCAGCGACCCGCTGGTGGCGATCGTGGCCACCGTCGCCGTGCTGATCTGCCTCAACGGCCTGGTGAGCCTGGTCTGGGGCGCGGATCTCAAGGCGTTCCCGGACCTCTTCCCGAGCACCACCTACCGAGCCGGCGGCGTGCACGTCACGGCGGCGGAGATCGGCAACGTGGCCGTGCTGCTCGCGGTCGTCGGGGTCCTGTGGGTGCTGTTCCAGCACACGCGGCTGGGCCTCGCGCTGCGGGCGGTGGCCGAGAACCCGGAGTCCAGCGCGCTGTCGGGCCTGCCGGTGGGGCTGCTGCTGATGGCCGGCTGGGCGCTCGCCGCGCTCGTCGGCGGGCTCGCGGGCTGCCTGATCGCGCCGAAGGTCTCGCTGCAGCCGAACATGATGGACGGGATCCTCGTCTACGCGCTGGCCGCGGCGGTCCTCGGCGGCCTGGACAGCCCGCTCGGCGCGGTGCTCGCCGCCTGGATCATCGGCGTGGTCGAGAACCTGGCCGGCACCTACGTCGGGTTCATCGGCAACGACCTGAAGATCGCCGTGCCGCTGGTGCTGATGGCCGTCGTGCTGCTCGTGCGCCCGCAGGGCCTCTTCGGCCGCCCGGAGGTGCAACGGGTGTGAGCGCGGAGACGATGGTCGCGGCGAGGGGACGGCGGGTCACCCGGCGGCGGCTGGCCGGCTGGACGTTCGGCCTCGGCGTGGCCGTGATCGTCTTCTTCGTGCCGCTGTTCGCCACGCCGTTCACGAACCTGCAGCTGAGCCTGATCGTCGCCTACGGCGTGGCGATTCTGGGCCTGGACGTGCTCACCGGACACGCCGGGCAGGTGTCGCTGGGCCAGAGCGCGTTCTTCGGGCTCGGCGCGTACGCCGCCGCGGTCGGCTTCGAGCACGGCTGGCCCGCGATCGCCGGGCTGGCGGTCGCCACCGCGCTCGCCTGC
>JAICUS010000582.1 GCA_025935735.1 Solirubrobacteraceae bacterium
GATGAAGCCGCGCGGCACCTTCCACGCGAAGCTGTCCTGCGTGGCGGGAACGCCGAACGTCAGGTGGCCCCTGTCCTTGCCTCCCATCACGGCGCCGATGGCGACCTGACCGGACCGTCGGCCGCTCCAGCGGATCACGTGCACCTCGCCCTCATGCCAGAGGACGCCCGGGGTCGGCTCGGTGATCCGGAATACGGTATCAGGCGCGCTGCCGGGCGCGACCTGCGGCGGCGCGGCGGCGGCGGGGGGGCGGGTCGAGGACGCCTGCGCCGGGGAGCGCGCGGGGCGATCGCCCGACGAGCAGGCCGCCAGCGTCACGCCCAGCGCGAGGACCGCCGATCGAGTGCGCGTCATGAGGGCGGGAGGGTGTAGTCGAACTCGTAGGTGTGCCCTCCCTCCGCGATCACGATGTTCATGTGACCGGCCAGGCCCGTCAGCTCCTCCGTGCCCGAGTCGGGCACCACCGTGATGACGAGGCCGGGAACGCCCCGGTCCATCGTGCCGGTGTGCTGCAGGACGAAGGAGCCGCGTCGGCCGCGCAGCGTGCCCGCCACCTTCTCCATGGCCACGTAGCCGGCGGAGCCCTCCACCGCGCTCCGGCTGGCGAGCATCTCGCCCACGCCTCTCGCCTCGAGGTCGCCTCGATACGCCTTGTCGATCCCGAGGCGGCCAAGTCCCGCCTCGCCCGCCGCACCGCCGGGCTCCGGAGTAAGCTTCACTTCGAAGGGGCCCGTGACACGCTCTCCCGCCGCTGCCGTCGTCATCGCCGTCTCCTGAGGTCAGCCCGCCCGGTGAAGCTAGCGAACTGGTGCGGCCGCTCAAACCATCCGGGCGGCACCGGCGTCAGAGGAGCACCTCAACGATGGGTGAGACCATGCGCATCTCCCGGCTCGCAGTCCTCGCACTGACCCTCCCCGCGAGCGCCCCCCCGCACCCCGCGGCGCTGGCATACCGGGTGCGGGTGGATGCAAATGCCCTGTCGCGCATCGACGTCACTCTCCGGATTCCCGATGCGCCTGGCACCGTCCGGCTCGCGATGGCGGCTCATCCCGAGTACGACGACCGGTTCTGGCGGCAGGTCGTGGACCTGGGCGCCGAGCGGGGCGGAAGGCCGGTGCCGGTCGTGCGGGAGGACAGCGCGCTCTGGCGGATCGCCGGGGGCGCCGGGGCACTGACGGTGCACTACGCCATCGCGCTGCCGCCGGCCGAATCGCCGCGAGGCGCATGGCACGCCTTCCTCACGCCGACCGGCGGACTCATCGGCGGGCCGCACACGTTCATGTATCTGGTGGGCGGGGAGAGCAGGCCGTCGCGCGTGGTGCTCGATCTGCCCGTCGGGTGGCGCGCCGCCACCGGGCTCCGAAACGGCGCAGTGCCGTCGGAGTTCACCGCCGCCGATGCCGGCACGCTGATCGACTCCCCGATCCTCGTGGGCCAGCTGTCGCTCTGGCCCTTCGACGCCGCCGGCATTCCGCATCGCATCGCCTACTGGCGGCTCCCGGACGCCGCGCCGTTCGATACCGTCGCCTTCGCCGGGAACCTGCGGCGCCTC
Organism: Solirubrobacteraceae bacterium; assembly: GCA_025935735.1. The sequence goes on from JAICUS010000582.1 coordinate 1,553, forward strand.
GCCACCACGGCGATCGGCTTCTTCGGCTCGGCCCCCTATCCCGACTACGCCTTCCTGCTTCAGGACGGGGCGTGGGGCGGCCTCGAGCACGCCACCTCGGTGACGCTCGGCGCCCCCAGCGAGGAGCTGGCGAAGGATCCCGCCGCGCCACTCCCGGAGATTGCGCACGAGTACATCCACGCCTGGAATCTCGTGTACCTGCACCCGGCGGGGTACGGGGCGCTCACCTGGCGGCGGGCGCCTCCCTCCAGCGGACTCTGGTGGAGCGAGGGGCTCACGATCTACTACAGCGATGTCCTCCTCCGCCGCGCGGGTCTGCCGGCCGAGGATTCCACGCGGATTACCCACGTTGCCGGCCTGATCCGGCGCTACCTGAACCTCCCCGGCAACGTGGAGCTCCCGGCCGAGCTCGTGAGCCGGGCAGAGTACTCCGGGGATCCGCTCATGCTGGGCGATTACGTCGCGAGTCCTCATACCCAGGGGGAGCTGATCGGCACGCTGCTCGACCTCGCCATCCGCAGCTCGACCCAGGACCGGCGATCGATCGACGACGTGATGCGCGGGCTGGTGCGCCGCTACGGCGGCGCCACCGGCTTCACCACGGCCGACGTCGAGCGCGAAGCCTCGGCGACCTGCGGCTGCGACCTCCGCCCCTTCTTCGACGCGCACGTGCGCCGTGGCGGGCTCATCGACTTCAACCGCTACCTCGCCATGGCCGGCCTCATGGCCCGCGTCACGTGGTCTCCCGCCACCGACCAGGCGGGAGTGCCGGCGCCCGACCTCTGGATCCGCACGGCGGCGAACACCGGACCGAACGCGTCCATGCTGCGGCTCTACTTCCCCGGAGGCGTGTGGGGCCGTGCCGGCCTGCATACGGGCGACCAGCTCGTCGCCATCAACGGGGCACCCGTCAGCGACTGGCCGGGCTTCCGCGCCAGTCTCGGCCGCGCCCACATCGGCGACACCCTGGTGGTGGACGTGCGCCGGAAAGGCGCCCCCGTCCGCGCCACCGTGATCATGGCCGGCTACCAGCGACCCGAAGTCGTGCTCGACACGATCCCGTCGGTGTCGCCGGAGGTTCGCGCGCGCCGCGCACGGTGGCTGGCGGCGGCCCCCTGACCTGGCGCCCCATGTGCGCACGATCACTGGCGCCGCCGACGGGGTGTCGTACACTTGGGCGTGCGGCACGCCCTGCCCGGCCTCATCCTCGCGCTCGCGCTCGCGGCCTGCCGCGAGCAGCCGCGCGCCGGCGCCGACCCGGGACGTGACCCGGCGGTCGGCGGTCGCGCGGCCGAGCCGGCCGACACGGCCGGCGGCCCGGATCACACCGACTGGCCGATGCCCGCCGGTGACTACGCCGCGACCCGCTTCAGCCCCCTCGCCCAGATCACGGCTGCGAACGTCGCCGACCTCCGCGTGGAGTGGTCGTTCGCCACCGGCACCCTCCGCGGGCACGAAGGCCAGCCGCTGGTCGTCAACAATACGATGTACGTCGTCACTCCCTGGCCCAACGTCGCCTACGCGTTCGACCTGACGCGGGAAGGCTACCCCCTCAAGTGGAAGTACCGGCCGGACGTGAATCCCGCCGCGCAGGGGGTCGCGTGCTGCGACGTCGTCAATCGCGGGCCCGCGTACGCGCGCGGCCTGATCATCTACAACCTGCTCGACGCCGAGACGGTCGCGCTCGACGCGGAGAGCGGCCGGCTGGTCTGGCGGACCCGGCTGGGCGACGTGAATCGCGGCGAGTCCATCACCATGGCGCCGCTGGTGATCGGTGATCATGTGCTCGTGGGCGTGAGCGGCGGCGAGTACGGTGTGCGGGGCTGGATCGCGGCCCTCGACGTCGCGACGGGCCGGGAAGCGTGGCGCGCATGGAACACGGGGCCCGACAGCGAGGTCCGGGCGGACAGCGGCTTCCACCCGTTCTACGCGGCGGACACCGCGCCCAATCAGGCGCTCCACAGCTGGCCGGCCGGCGCCTGGAAGATCGGCGGCGCCGCGCCCTGGGGCTGGCTCACGTATGACCCCGAGCTCCACCTCGTGTATCACGGCACGGGGAATCCCGGCCCGTGGAACCCGTCGCAGCGGCCGGGCGACAACAAGTGGGCGACCAGCACGCTCGCTCGCGACCCCGC
>JAICUS010000502.1 GCA_025935735.1 Solirubrobacteraceae bacterium
CGTAGGTGAGCTTGTCGAGCACGACGACCTCGTCGCCGTGGTCGCGGACGCGGATGCGGACGAAGTTGGAGCCGATGAACCCGGCGCCGCCGCAGACCAGCAGTTTCACGTGAGGACCTCTCTCGCAGTCAGGTGGGCCGCGAGCCCCTCCTGCCAGGGCGGCAGGACCGGCGCGTCGCGGCGGGTGGAACCGAGGACGGAATACGCGGGGCGCGGTGCGGGCCGCGGGAACTCAGCGGTGGTGCACGGGTGGACGGTGACCTCGACGCCGGCGCGGGCGAACGTCGCGCGGGCGAGCTCGAACCACGTGCACGCGCCGCCGCCGGCCACGTGCAGGACGCCCTGCACACGCGCCTCGGCGACCTGCACCAGCGCGCGGGCCAGGTGGCCGGCGTAGGTCGGGCAGCCGAGCTGGTCGTCGACCACCTTGAGCTCGGAGTGCTCGCGCGCGAGCCGCAGCATCGTGTCGACGAAGTTCGCGCCGTGCGGGCCGAACAGCCAGGCGGTGCGGACGATCGAGTGCGCGTCCGGCGCGGCGGCCGCTACGGCGCGCTCGCCCGCGAGCTTGGAGCGCCCGTAGGCGCCGCGCGGGCCGGTGGGCGCGTCCTCGCGGTACGGCTCGGTGGCGTCGCCGGGGAAGACGTAGTCGGTGGAGACGTGGACGACGTGCGCGCCGGCCTCGGCCGCCGCCGCGGCCAGATGGCCGGCGCCGTCGCCGTTGATCGCCGTGGCCGCGTCCTCGGCCGCCTCGGCGCCGTCGACGTCGGTCCAGCCGGCGCAGTTGATCACGGCGTCGGGGCGCGAGTCGCGCACCGCCGCGCGCACCGCGGCGGCGTCGGTGATGTCGAGGTCCGCGCGCGCGAGGGCGACGACCTCGTGGCCGCCGCGGGCGGCGACGACCTCGGTGCCGAGCATCCCGGCGGCCCCGGTGACGAGCAGGCGCATGGCGCTCATGTGTAGCGAACGGCGTCGGCGGCGCGAAGGGCCAGCGCGAGCTCGAAGCGCGCGTCGGGATCGTCCAGCCGGGCCCCGAACAGCTCGCGCAGCTGCTTGAGCCGGTAGCGGACGGTCTGCGGGTGGACGCTCAGCGCGGCGGCCACCGCCTGCACCTGCCCGGGACGGTCCAACCAGGCGCGCAGCGTGGCCGCGAGCCGGTCCCGCGCCGTCGGCCCGAGCCCGTCGAGCGGCGCGAGCCGGCTGCGCGCGAGGTCGGCGGCGAGGCCCGGCTCGGCGGCGAGCAGCAGCGCCGGCAGGTGCTCGTCGGCCACCACGAGCCGCGAGGTGGACTGGCCGGTAGACGGGGTCGCGGTCTGGCCGCCCGGCGAGGTGGCGATCTGGCCGCCAGGGGGGGTCCCCCACAGGCCGTCGAGCCGCCCCTGCGCCGCGAGCCGGAACGCCGCGGCCGCACGGCGCAGGCTCGCGCCGGCCTCCGTCCAGGCCACCGCGGGGCCGATCGCGGCGAGCTCGCCGTCCAGCGCCACCTCGAGCGTGCGCCGCCGCCCCGGCCCGGCGGGATCGGGCAGCAGCACCACCGCGAGCCCGCCGACCGCCGCCCCCAGCGCGCCCGGCCCGAGCCGCCGCGCCAGCCGCGCCGCGATCGCGTCGGCCACCTGCTGCGCCGACCCCGACTCGTCCTGCGCGGCGGCGAGGCCCTGCGGCTGGTCGGCCTCGGCGGCGACCACGACCGCCACCCGGCGGGGCAGCGCCCAGCCGGCCGCCTGGGCGGCGGTGCGCACGGCGTCGGCGGGCGCCGGCGGCTCCTGCACGAGCAGGCGGAGCAGCCCCTGGCGGCGGCGCTGCGACTCGCCGGCCGCCTCGGACTGGGCCTCGGCGTAGCCCTCGGCGGACTCGGCGGAGATCTCGTCGATGTAGGCGAAGATCGCCTCGCCCAGGTCATACAGCGCGTCCGGGGGGAACCCGGCGCGCCGGCCGGTGTCCACGCAGCGGCGCCACGCCAGGCGGGCGCCGACCCGGTAGGCGGCCAGCAGGGCGTCCAGCGAGCGGCCGGCCCGGAACTCGCCGGCGCCGAGGCGCACGTAGGTCTCGCGCGCGCTCGCCTCGCCCAGGTCCTGGCCCTCGAGGATGTCGACGAAGCGGTTGAGCGCGACCTCCACGCCGAAGCGCACGACCTGCCCGAAGCGTCCTTCCATCGGGCGCGCGTAGCCGGGCACGTCTGCGGCGATCGCGGCGATGATGTCGTCGGCCAGGCGCGGCAGCTCGGAGCGCAGCGCGTCAGCCGCCTGCGGCGGCAGCGGAGCGGCCATTTGTCACGAGGCTACAAGAAATCTGTGACGGGGGAGCAGCGGATTTCCTGGCCCAACCGGGTAGAACTGACGCGAGTGTCCCGGTCCCATCAGCTCCTCAACCTCTCGGGGGTCATCGTCCCCTTCGCCGGCGTCGTCGTGGCGGTCGTGCTGCTGTGGGATCGCTTCGTCGACTGGTCGTCGCTGGCCGTCATGGCGCTGATGTACGTCCTCACGGTCCTCGGCGTGACGCTCGGCTTCCACCGGCTGCTCACCCACCGCTCGTTCCAGACCTACAAGACGGTGCAGTACATCATCGCGGCGTTCGGCTCGATGGCCGTGCAGGGCCCGGTCATGTCCTGGGTCGCCGACCACCGCAAGCACCACGCGCACACCGACCGCGAGGGCGACCCGCACAGCCCGCACGGCCACGGCTCCGGCCTGCGGGGCGCGATCGCCGGCCTGTGGTACGCCCACATGGGCTGGCTGTTCGACCGCTCCGGCCAGGCCGAGCACTCACGCTACGCACGCGATCTCTACGAGGACCGCGGGATGCGGGTCATCCATCACACGTTCGCCTTCTGGGTGGCGACAGGGATCGTCATCCCGGCCGCGCTCGGCTTCGCGCTCACCGGCACCCTGCGCGGCGCGGCGGAGGCGGCGCTGTGGGGCGGGCCGGTGCGGATCTTCCTGGCCCACCACGTCACCTGGTCGATCAACTCGGTCTGCCACTTCTTCGGCACGAGGCGCTTCGCCGTCGACGACCACTCGACCAACGTGTTCTGGCTCGCGCCGCTGTCGATGGGCGAGTCCTGGCACCACAACCACCACACGTTCCCGCGCTCCGCCTTCCACGGGCTCAAGCGGTGGGAGATCGACCCGACCGGCTGGGTGATCCGGGGAATGCGGCGGGTCAAGCTCGCCTGGAACGTGGTCGAGATCACGCCCGAGCGCCAGCGCCAGAAGCTGGCGTAGGCCGCCCCTCTATAACGAGCGGCCGATGAAGCCGCGCGCCGCCACGTTCGCCACGTTCATGGTCAACGGCGCCGTGGTCGGCACCTGGATCGCCTTCATCCCGTGGAAGCAGGCCCAGCTCGGCGTCACGAAGGCGACGCTCGGGCTCTCGCTGCTGTGCATGGCGCTCGGATCGCTGTGCGCCATGCCGCTGGCCGGCCACATCCTCAACCACCGGCCGAGCGCGCAGCTCGTGCGCACGACGGCCCTGCTCACCTGCCTGTGCCTGCCGCTGCCGCTGCTGGCCGGCACACCGGTCGTCCTCGGCGCGACGCTGTTCGTCCTCGGCGCGGTCAACGGCTCGATGGACGTCTCGATGAACGCGCACGGCGTGGCGGTCGAGCGCGATCTGAGCAAGCCGATCATGTCCTCGCTGCACGGCGGCTGGAGCGTCGGCGGCTTCGCGGCCGCCGGGCTCGTGGTGATCGCCACCGCCGTGGGGCTCGACCCGCGGATCTGGGGCGTCGTCGTGGGCGTCGGGCTGTGCGCCGGCATGGTGTGGATCGCCACCCGCCTGGGGACCGCGTCGATGCACTCGGGCGACGCGGGCGGCGGCTTCGCGCTGCCTTCGCGCGCGGTGCTGCTGATCGGGATCCTCTGCCTGCTGGCCATGGTCAGCGAGGGGGCGATCTCCGATTGGAGCGGCATCTACCTGCGGCAGAACCTGGGCGCGGGGAACCTGGCGGCGATCGGCTACACGGGCTTCGCGCTCGGCATGGCCGCGGGGCGCCTGGGCGGCGACGTGCTCACCGCCCGGCTGGGACCGGCGCGGCTGCTGCGCGGCGGGATGGCGCTGGCGGCGATCGCGCTCGGCGGCGTGCTGATCGTGGGCGAGCCCGCGGTCGCCGTGCCCGGCTTCGCGCTCGCCGGCCTGGGCATCGCCAACGCCGTGCCGCTGCTGTTCAGCGCCGCCGGACGCGTGCCGCCGGCCGGGACGTCGCTGTCCGCCGTGTTCACGGTCGGCTACACGGCGTTCATCGCCGGCCCGCCGCTGATCGGCGTGCTCGCGGACGCCATCGGGCTGCCGGAGACGCTCGCCCTGCTCGTGCCGGCCGCGCTCACCGTGACCGCACTGGGCGGGCGGGTCCCAAGCGCGCCCGGCCGCGAGATCCACGCATAACCCGGCGACGGCGCGGGTCGGGCGCGCCGGAATGCGTGGGGTCGCGGTCGGGTGCGCTTACTCCAGCGCGGCGTCGATGAGCTCGCGGATCTCGCGGGCGGCGTTGACGATCCGGGTGGCGTAGTCGCGCCGGTCGTCCTCGCTGAGCGGCCGGTCCCC
>JAICUS010000160.1 GCA_025935735.1 Solirubrobacteraceae bacterium
GAGCTCGCGGTCGGCCTGCGCGACAGCTATCCCGCGATCCGCCCCGGCTACCACCTCAACAAGCGCCACTGGAACACGCTCACGCTGGACGGCAGCCTCTCCGACCAGTTCGTGCGCGACCTGATAGAGGACTCCTACGACCTGATCGTCAGCGCGCTCCCGCGGCGCGTCCGACCACCGCGCGTGTCGCCTGCGTCGGGCTGAGGCCGACAAACCCGACACGCATCGCGGCGACAGGCTTCTCTCCGGCATCCTCGCGGCCGAGGTGGTGCGCGCGGACGTCAACTGGCGCGTGAACGGGCGGCCGATGCCCCGGCTCGCCGGGTGATCGGTCTTCGAATCTCGACTATTCCGGTTGAGTCACTCTAGGCACCTATAGCGTGCCTAGACTCCCACACGTGAAAGAGGTGCATCGAAGGTCGCGCACGCTCGACCTTCGCGGCCGACTCAGGGCCGACCTCCGCCCTACCCAGCATGCAGTTCGCCGGACCCGCCTAGTAGGCGCGGATGCGTGACCCCGTCGGGTCGTAGAGCGGCTCGGCGCTCACCACCGCGCCGACCCGCTCCCCGAACACCTCGACGTCGACCTCGGTGCCGACGACCGACGCCTCGGCGGGCAGGTAGGCGTAGGCGATCGAGCGCTCGACGGTGTAACCGTAGCCGCCGGAGGTCACCCGGCCGAGCACCGAGCCCGAGACGCGCACCGGCTCGTTGCCGAGCGCGACCGCGCGCGGGTCCTCGAGCACCAGGCAGCACAGGCGGCGCTCCGGCTCGGGGCGCAGCGCGGCGCGGCCGACGAACTCCTTGTCCGCCTTCACGCAGAAGCCCAAACCGGCCTCGTAGGGGGTGTCGTCGGGGGTGATGTCCGATCCCCAGACGCGGTAGCCCTTCTCCAGGCGCAGCGAGTCGATCGCGCGATAGCCGCCGGCGACGAGGCCGAACGGGCGGCCGGCCTCCCAGAGCGTGCTCCACAGCGCGGCGCCGAACTCGGTCGGGCAGTAGAGCTCCCACCCGAGCTCGCCCACGTAGGTGACCCGCAGCGCGCGCACCGGCACGTCGCCGACCGCGATCTCGCGCCACTGCATGTAGGGGAACGACAGGTCGTCGAGGCAGCACGCGGACAGCACGTCGCGGGCCAGCGGCCCCCACAGCCCGAGGCAGGCCCAGCGCGAGGTGACGTCGGCCACCTCCACGCCCTCCCCCGCGTGGCGGGCGATCCAGGCGAGGTCGTGGCGGCCGAACGCGGTGCCGGTGACGATGAAGAAGCGGTCCTCGGCCAGCCGCGTGACCGTGAAGTCGCACTCGATCCCGCCGCGTGAGTTGAGCATCTGGGTGTAGGTGATGCGGCCGACGTCGCGGGCGACGCGGTTGTCGCACAGGCGCTCCAGCAGCTCGGCCGCGCGCGGGCCGGAGATCTCCAGCTTCGCGAACGACGTCTCGTCGAACAGCGCGGCGGCGGAGCGGCAGGCGAGGTGCTCGGCGGCGATCGCCGGCGACCAGTGCCGGCCCGCCCAGCCGCGCGGGCGGACGGCGCCGTCGGCCGCGGCCGCGTTGCCCGAGTACCAGTTCACCCGCTCCCAGCCGGACTTCTCGCCGAACGCCGCGCCGTGCGCCGCGTGCCAGGCATACGACGGGGCCAGCCGCAGCGGCCGCCCCGCGGAGCGCTCGTGGTGGGGGTACTTGATGTCGTAGTAGGTCTCGTAGACCTCGCGCACGCGGGCGAGCGTGTAGCGCGGCGAGCGGTGGTGGGAGCCGAAGCGCCGGACGTCCATCTCCCACAGGTCCAGGGACGGCTCGCCGGCGGCGATCCACTCGGCCATCGCCCGCCCCACTCCGCCCGCGCCGGCCAGCCCGTGGGCGCAGAACCCCGCGGCCACGAAGAGCCCGCGCACCGGCGTCTCGCCGAGGCAGAACTCGCCGTCGGGGGTGAACGCCTCCGGGCCGTTGATGAGGCGCACGACCCGGACGTCCTCCATCGCCGGCACGCGCATCCGCGCGGCGTCGACCAGCGGCGCGAACCGGTCCCAGTCCTCCTCCAGGAGCCGCCCGTTGAAGTCCGCCGGGATCGCGTCCAGCCCGCCGTCGACCGCCCACGGCGCCGACACCCGCTCGTAGCCGCCCATCACCAGCCCGCCGCCCTCCTCGCGGAAGTACACGAGGTTGTCCGGGTCGCGGAGCGTCGGCAGGTGGCCCTCCCGCTCCCGGAACGGCTGCGTGACCAGGTACTCGTGGGCCATCGGCACCACCGGCACCCGCACGCCGGCCAGCCGCCCCAGCTCCGCCGCGTACATGCCGCCGGCGTTGACCACCACCTCGCACTCGATGTCGCCGCGGTCGGTCCGCACGCCGGTCACCCGGCCGCGGTCGACGTCGATCGCCTCCACCCGCGTGTGCGTGAGCACCCGGCAGCCGCCCTCCCGCGCGCCCGCGACCAGCGCGAACGTCAGCCGCGAGGGGTCCAGGTAGCCGTCGGTGGCCAGCCAGGACGCGCCCAGCACGCCGTCGGCCGACATCAGCGGGAACGCGTCGGCGGCCTCGGAGGCCGAGATCAGCTCCAGCGGCAGACCGAACGTCTGCGCCCAGCCGGCCTGGCGGCGCGTCTCCTCCCAGCGCTCGTCCGAGCACGCCAGCCGCAGCCCGCCGCACTCCACCCAGCCGCAGTCGAGCCGCCGGTAGAGCTCGACCGAGTACATCATCATCTTGGTCAGCGTCACGCTCGCCCGCAGCTGACCGACGAGGCCCGCGGAGTGGAACGTCGAGCCCGAGGTGAGGTCCGCGCGCTCGAGCAGGACGACGTCGCGCCAGCCGAGCTGCGCCAGGTGGTAGGCGATCGACGCGCCCGCCACGCCGCCGCCCACGATCACGCAGCGCGCGCGATCAGGAGGCGACGCAGCGGGCATCGTCCAGCCAGCTCTCGAAGCGCGGGTCGTGCAGGCGCTCGCGCACCCGCGCGAGGTGCTCGGCCGCATAGCCGGCGAAGTCGAAGTCCAGCTCGGACACCGCCGACTGCACGACCGCCCACATCGCCTCCCAGAACGCGGCCATCAGCCGCAGCAGGCGCAGCGCGGCCAGCTGGTCCGGCCGCGCCGCGGCGCCGTGGTAGGCCGCCAGCAGCCGCTCCTCGTCCGCGTCGTCGAGCCCGTTGTTGGAGGCGAGGTTCGCCAGGTCGAAGTACGGGTCGCCCATCCCCGCGTACTCCCAGTCGAGGATCCGCAGGCGCGCGCCGTCGTGGAGGAAGTTCGCGGTCAGCAGGTCGTTGTGGCAGGGCGCCGACGGCCGCGTGCCCAGCGCGGCGGCGATCCGCGCCGCCGCGCGGTCGACCTCGTCGAAGCCCGCAGGGAGCGGCATGCTGTGGCGCAGCGCGGTCGCCCGGTAGGCGGCGACGCGATCCCAGGGCGAGAACGCCCAGCCCAGCGGCGGGCCGGCGTGGATGGAGCGCAGCGCGCCCGCCGCCTCCTCCAGCAGCGGCCCGCGCAGCTCCTCGACGTCCACCGGCCGGCCCGCGATGAAGCCGGTGACCAGGCAGCCGAGCTCGCGCGAGAACGCCAGCACGTCGGGCGCGATGCCCGCGGCCGCCCGGGTGGCGTCGCGCTCGGCCACGCGGTCGATGCCCAGCAGCCGCGTCTCCTTGCCCGGCAGCCGCAGCACGCAGTCGCGCCCCGCCCACCGCAGCCGGTAGTTGCGGTTGGTGATCCCGCCGACGAGCGGCACGGGGTCCGAGGACGGCGGCCCGAGCTCGGCCGACAGCGCCGCGATCGCCTCCGCCACCGACGTCATCGCCGCTCCACCACGAACGTGCCGCGGTGCAGGTCGCGCGCCCGCTCGACCTCGCCGTCGGCGGCGAACGCGGTGCGCTCGACGAGCATCACCGGCGTCCCCGCCCGCACGCCCAGCGCCGCCGCCTCCTCGTCGCGCGCCGCCACGGCGGCGATCCGCTCGACCGCCCGCACGGGCGCCAGGCCGTACTCCGCGCGCATCAGCTCGTACAGCGACCCGGTGAGGTCGCGCTCCAGCAGCCCCGGGAACCGCTGCGCCGGCAGCCAGGAGTCCTCCAATACCAGCGGCTCGCCGCCCGTGGTGCGCAGCCTCCGGACGTGCAGCTCGTCGCCCTCGCGCGCCGCGAGCAGCACCCGCGCCTCGGCCGGCCGCCCCTGCGCGGCCAGCCGCGCCGTCAGCCCGAGCGGGCCGTCCAGGCGCAGCTCCGGCCGCGCGCCGCGCACGAACGTCCCCCGCCCCACGCCGCGCTCCACCAGCCCGCGCCGGGCGAGCGAGTCGAGCGCCTGGCGCACGGTCATCCGGCTCACGCCCAACGTCGCGGCCAGCGCCCGCTCGGGCGGCAGCCGCTCGCCCGCCTCCAGGCCGCCGCTGGCGATCCGGTCCGACAGCCGCGCCTCGATCTGCGCCCAGACCGGCTCCCCGGGTCGCCGGCGCAGGCGCCAGCGGGGCCCGAGGCCCGTCACACCAGCTCGGCTCGCGCCGCCTCCGGGATCTTGGCCTCGGGGATCTGCCGGTGGCGGATGCCGTAGTAGACGGCCCCGAGGATCAGCACGAAGCCGAGCACGAGCCAGAGGATCGGGATGTCGTTCAGGAAGCCGGGGAACGACAGCAGCCCACCGGTCTCGCTCGACTTCGGGTTCGTGGCCACGCGGTGCCAGGCGAAGTTGACCAGCATCGAGCCGCCCCACACGAGCGCCAGCACGTTGACCAGCATTCCCCAGCGGCCGAGCGAGAACGCCCCGGCCTCGCGCGGGAAGCCGCGCCGGCGCGCCCGCAGGATCGCCAGGTTGGCCAGGATGTAGGACAGGTAGATCATGCCGCTGGCGGCGATCGCGATGTAGGCCACGCCGGCGTACTTGAGCAGGAACAGCACGGCCATCAGCGCGACCACGATGCACGCGCCGACCGGGGTGCCCGTGCGCGAGTTGACGGTCTGCAGCCATCCCGAGCCGGGCAGCTGGCGATCGCGCGCCATGCCGTAGGCGAGCCGGATGGTCGAGGCCTGGATGGCCAAACAGCAGACGAAGATGGCGAACGAGACGACGAGCAGATAGCCCGTCGCGAGGCCCTTGCTCAGGTCACCCTCGATGATCTGCGCCGGCGAGACGCCGCCCGCGGCCACGACCTTGTGCAGGTCGCCCGGGATCGCCATCAGCATCGCCCACAGGAAGACGAAGGCGATGATGAACGCCGCGCCCACCGAGCCGAGCACGGCGCGCGGCGCGGCCCGCCGCGGCTCCCGCGTCTCCTCGGCCAGCGTCGACGCCGTGTCGAAGCCGTAGAGGACGAACAGGCCCATGAACATGGCCACGAGGAAGTTCGACGCGTTGAAGCTCGGGCCGCCGGTGTGGAAGACGACGCCGACGCCCTGGTTGTTGTGGAACGCGGCCAGGATGATCGCGAACACGAACAGCCCGAGCAGCTCGAACAGCACGCCCGTGTTGTTGATCAGCGCCACGACCCGCACGCCGAAGATGTTCAGCAGCGTGATCACCAGCAGCGTGACCGCGGCGATCCACTTCTGGTTGGTCAGCGACGACGCGCTCATGTCGATGCCCACGTTGTTGAGCATCGGGATCAGCGTCAGCGGCAGCGTGGCCACGACGGCGGCAACGGTCAGCGCGCCCGCCCACAGGTAGATCCAGCCGGAGAACCAGGCGTACGTCTTCGAGCGGGCCAGGTACTTCGTCCACTGGAAGACCGAGCCGGCGATCGGGAAGTGGCTCGACACCTCGGCGAAGTTCATGGCCACGATGAACTGCCCCAGCACCACCACCGGCCACGTCCAGAAGAACGCCCCGCCCAGCGTGCCGACGCCGAGGATGAACAGGGTGAAGATGCCGGTGGCCGGCGAGATGTAGGAGAAGGCCGCGGCGAAGGAGCTGAAGAAGTGCAGCCGCCGGTGCAGGCTCTGGTCGTAACCGAACTGCGCGAGGTCGGCGCTGTCGTCGACGGTGCCGCCGGTAGCGGGACGTGCGGTGGTGGCCACGGCTGACCCTCCAGAATTGGTCTAGTCCATTCCCGCCCGCGGACGCTACAGCGCTTGTGACGATCGTGTCAAGCCCCGGTCACATCGTGTCCACGACCACGATTCATCTCGGCGACGGACCGCCCACGCCGAACTCGGCATACGCGGCGTCGATCGATTCGCGGGTGGGTGCGCGCGCGGCGGTGCGTCCCCGCGACTGCACGATCCGAGCCTACCGCCGCGACGCGGTAGCGTTCGCCGCCGCCATGGAGGCCCCGCTCTCGCTCGACCAGCTGCGCAACGCCGTGCAGGCCGGCCGGGTGGACACCGTGCTGCTGGCGCTGACCGACATGCAGGGGCGGCTGCAGGGCAAGCGGCTGACCGCGCACCACTTCCTCGACGACGTCCTCGCCCATGGTGCGGAGGCGTGCAACTACCTGCTCGCCGTCGACGTCGAGATGAACACCGTGGCCGGCTACGCGATCTCCTCGTGGGAGCGCGGCTACGGGGACTTCGAGATGGTGCCGGACCTGGACACGCTGCGGCTCGTCCCGTGGCACGCGGGCACGGCGCTGTGCCTGGCCGACATCCGGTGGGCGGACCGGAGGCCGGTCGGTCCGTCGCCGCGGCAGGTCTTGCGGGGGCAGCTCGAGCGGCTCGCCGAACGCGGCTGGAGCGCGCACGCGAGCACGGAACTCGAGTTCGTCGTCTACCGCGACTCCTACGAGGACGCGTTCGAGAAGGGCTACCGCGGGCTGGTGCCGGCCAACCGCTACAACGTCGACTACTCGCTGCTCGGCACCGCGCGGGTGGAGCCGCTGATCCGCCGCATCCGCACCGAGATGGGCGGCGCCGGACTGCGCGTGGAGAGCTCGAAGGGCGAGTGCCACGACGGCCAGCACGAGATCAACTTCCGCTACGGGGCCGCTTTGCAGGCGGCGGACGAGCACGTGGTCTACAAGACCGGCGCCAAGGAGATCGCCGCCCAGGAGGGCATGGCGATCACGTTCATGGCCAAGCTGGACGAGCGCGAGGGCAGCTCGTGCCACATCCACCTCTCGCTGCGCAGCTCCGACGGGCGCTCCCTGTTCGCGGCCGACGAGGCGCTGTTCCGGCGCTTCATCGCCGGCCAGCTCGCCTGCCTGCGCGAGCTGACCCTGTTCCACGCGCCCAACGTCAACTCCTACAAGCGCTTCGCGTCGGCCTCGTTCGCGCCCACCGCGGTGGCCTGGGGGCGCGACAACCGCACGTGCGCGGTGCGGGTGGTCGGACACGGCGAGGCGCTGCGGATGGAGCTGCGGCTGCCCGGCGCGGACGTCAATCCCTACCTGGCGCTGGCCGCGCTGGTCGCCGCCGGGCTGCACGGGGTCGACGGCGAGCTCGAGCTCGAGGAGGCCGTCGCGGGCAACGCGTACGTGGCCGGCAAGCCGCGGGTGCCGACGACGCTGCGGGAGGCGCACGACCTGTTCGCCGCGTCGTCCGTGGCCCGGGACGCGTTCGGCGGCGAGGTGGTCGACCACTACCTCAACGCCGCCCGGGTGGAGCTCGACGCGTTCGACGCCGCGGTGACCGACTGGGAGCTGCGGCGGGGGTTCGAGCGGCTTTGAAAAGTGGGTTTCGCCCTCCGTCCTCGCAAGCTCGGACCTCGGGCGACGTTACATCTGCGTTGTTCTCGCCGGTGCGGAGTCAGACCGCGTTCGAGGAGACGATGGAGCGCCTGGGCACGGCGATCAAGCTCGGGCTGCTGCCGCCCGGCACGCGCCTGCCGGCCGAGCGCGACCTGTGCGAGCAGCTGGGCATCGCCCGCTCGACGCTGCGCCAGGCGCTCACCGCGCTGGTGCAGAGCGGCCACCTGAAAGCCGTGCGCGGCCGCGGCGGCGGGACGTTCGTGGCCGACGCGCCGCCGGTGGTCGAGCCGCCGACGGCCGAGATGCTCGCCCACTGGCGCGACCGCTGCGACGCGCGCCTGGCGGTCGAGCTGGGCGTGGCCGTGCTGGCCGCCGAGCGCGCCGGCCCGGCGGCGCTGCCGGGGTTGAAGGAGCTCGTGGCGGTGATGGACGAGCGCATCGACGACTTCGCCTCCTACCGCCAGGCGGACGTGCGCTTCCACGTCGGGCTCGCCGAGGCGACCGGCTCGGCGCACCTGCTCGCGGCGATGACCGAGGTCCAGGGCGCTATGACCGACCTGATCCACCACATCGCCCACCCGCCGGAGGTGCTGGCGTGGTCCAACGGCCAGCACGCCCGGCTGGTCACCTGCCTCGAGCGGCGCGATCCCGCCGAGGCGATGCGGATCATGGCCGAGCACCTGCGGGGCACCGAGCACGTGCTGGCCGGGCTCCTGCCCGAGGCTTGACCGCACCGGTACGCTGCCGCTTTTAAGGGAGCGTGGTCAGACCTTTACGCCAGGAGAGGGGCGCATGACCCAGACGGTCGAACTGCAGGAAGACGAACGGCGCCTCGCCGAGCTCGGCTACAGGCAGGAGCTCCAGCGCGCCTGGAGCGGCTTCTCGAACTTCGCGATCTCGTTCACGATCATCTCGGTCCTCGCCGGCTGCTTCACCACCTACGGCCAGGCGTGGAACAACGGCGGGCCGATCGCCATCTCCTGGGGCTGGCCGATCATCTGCGGGCTGATCCTGCTGGTCGCGTTCTCGATGGCCGAGCTCGTCTCCGCCTACCCGACCGCCGGCGGCATCTACTACTGGGCGTCCACGCTCGGCGGCCCGAAGTGGGGCTGGTTCACCGGCTGGTTCAACTGGGTCGGGCTGGTCGGCGTGGTGGCGTCGGTGGACTACGGCTGCGCGCAGTTCCTCAACGCCACGCTCTCGCTCTACGGCCTGAACCTCGGGTTCGCCAACTGGGGCGACACCGCGCACATCATGAGCGAGACGTTCCTGCTGTTCGTGGTCATCCTGATCATCCACGCGCTGATCAACATCTTCTCCTCGCCGCTGGTGGCGCTGTTCAACAACATCAGCGTGTTCTGGCACGTGGCGGGCGTGGCGGCGATCGTGGCCGTGCTGGCGTTCGTGCCCGAGCACCATCAGAGCTTCCGGTTCGTGTTCGGCCACACCATCAACAACTCCGGCTTCGGCCACGGGATGTTCTGGTTCTACGTGCTGCCGCTCGGCTTCCTGTTGACCATGTACACGCAGACCGGCTACGACGCCTCGGCGCACATCTCCGAGGAGACGCACGGCGCGGCCGAGGCGGCGGCGAAGGGCGTCTGGCGCAGCGTGTTCTGGTCGGGCGTCGGCGGCTGGATCGTGCTGCTGGCGATCACGTTCGCCGCCACGAACGTCGCCGGGATCAACAAGGGCTTCGGCTCCTCGCTGGCCGTCTTCTCCACGTCGCTGTCGCCCGGCTGGGACAAGCTCGTCGTCCTGATCGCCACCATCGGCCAGCTGTTCTGCGGCATGGCCTGCGTGACGTCGTGCTCGCGCATGACCTACGCGTTCTCGCGCGACCACGCGATCCCCGGCTGGCGGCTGTGGACACGCTTGAATCACCATCGCGTGCCGGCCTACGCGGTGGTCTTCGCCTGCTTCTGCGCGCTGGTGATGACCGCGCCGGCGCTATGGGGCGACCAGAACGGCGTGCCCTACGCGTTCCTCGCCGTCGTGTCGATCTGCGTGATCGGCCTCTACATCGCCTATGTGCTGCCGGTGTTCCTGCGCTGGCGGATGGGCGACGCGTTCGAGCCCGGGCCGTGGACGCTCGGCCGCAAGTACCGCTGGATCAACCCGGCGGCGATCGTCTGGGTGGCGATCTGCGTGGTCATCTTCATCCTGCCGTTCTCGCCGGCCGCCGTCCCGTGGCGCGACGAGTTCGACTGGCGCTACGTCAACTACGCGCCGGTCACGGTCGGCGGGCTGCTGCTGATCGTCGGCGTGTGGTGGGCGGTGCGGGCGCGGCACACGTTCAAGGGGCCGATCCGCAACGTCGAGTACGACGAGGGCGCCGGAATCTCGTGAGGCGCCCGGTGATCGGCCTGTGCGCCGCGGTCGAGCGGGCGCGCTGGACCGTGTGGGACGACGAGGCGGTGCTGCTGCCCCGTGGGTACGCCGACGCGGTGCAGCGCGCGGGCGGCCTGGCCGTCCTGCTGCCGCCGGACCCGGCGGTGGTCGAAGATCCGGACGTGCTGCTCGATCGGCTGGACGCGCTGCTGCTGGCCGGCGGGGCCGACTACGGCGCCGTGCCGGAGCGCGACGCGTTCGAGGTGGCGCTGGGGCTGCGCGCGATGGAGCGCGACATGCCGCTGCTGGGCGTCTGCCGCGGGATGCAGGTGATGAACGTGGCGCGCGGCGGGACGCTGGTCGCCCACGTCCCGGACCTGGTCGGCCACGAGGACCACCGCGCGGTCCCGGGCGCGTTCGGGGACCATCCCGTGCGGCTGGCCTCCGGCTCCCTGGCCGCCCGCGCCGCGGGGTCGACGCTGCCCGACACGAAGTCGCACCATCATCAGGCGGTGGACCGCATCGGCGACGGCTTCGAGGTCACCGGCTGGGCCTCCGTCGACGACCTGCCGGAGGCGCTGGAGGACCCGTCGCGGCGCTTCGCGCTGGGCGTGCAGTGGCACCCGGAGGCGGACCCGCTTTCCGCGGAGATCGCCGCGCTGGTGGAGGAGGCACGAGGATGAGCGGACGGCTGGACGGCAAGGTGTGCGTGATCACCGGCGCGGCCGGCGGGATCGGCGCGGCGACGTGCGCGCTGTTCCGCTCCCAGGGCGCCTCGGTCGTCGGCGCCGACCTGCGCGACGACTTCGAGGGGTGCGACCTCGCGCTGGCCTGCGACGTGGCCGACGAGGAGGCGGTCCGCGCGATGTACTCGCGCGTGCGGTCC
>JAICUS010000173.1 GCA_025935735.1 Solirubrobacteraceae bacterium
CCGCGCGCAGGCTCGCGATCGCCAGCGCGCTCATGTCGCCCAGGTAGTACGCCGGCACGGCCCACTCCAGCGGGTGGCCGGCCTCGGCCGGCGTGGCGTCGACCAGCTCCTGCACGCGGGCGAGGAGCTCCTTGACGGTCTGTCCTGCGGGCTCCTGATCCGGCATCGGCGATCAACCTCTCTCGAACGGTGCAGACGCTCCCGTGGATCGTCCCACTCGCCCGGCGGCCTGGCAAGCTCAGGCCGGCTCCGGCTCCGGCTCCGGTGCCGGGCGGGTGGTCAGTGCGGCGCACATGCCCACCCAGGCACTGAGCGCCCACAGGTAGGCGTGTGCGGACAGCGCCGGGGGTCAGGCGGGCGAGCTGGGACGTGACCACGATGACCAGAACCCGGACGACCCTGGGGACGCGGCGCGAGCCGCGCAGGAACGTCCGCGTCCCGACCAGGTAAGCCCGACGGCGAAGATCGTCCGCGCCATCGTGGGCGAGCCGCTGCACAGCTCGAGCACCTTGAGGCTTCAGCGCCGCCCAATCACGGTCGTGGCGGGCGCGGCGCGCCGCCTCGCGGTCCTCACTTCACGGTCGAGTGGATGATGCGCTGCCGGCGGCCGAGGAAGAAGATGCCGGGGTCGGTCTGGAAGCCGTCGCTCGGGTTGCCGCGCAGCGTCGAGGAGCGGATCGTCAGGCTGCCGGTACGGTCGTTGCTGACGTAGAACACCGCGCCGCCGCCCTCGCGCGCGTGGTTGCGGGTCATGGTCGTGCCGGCGAGCAGCACGTCGTAGTCGTCGCCGTCCGTGTAGATCGCGCCGCCCGAGCCGCCGCCCGGCGTGCCGGAGCGGGCCGGGTTGGCGCCGCGGCCGATCGCGCGGTTGCCGGTGAAGACGCTGTTGTAGATCGACCAGGACACGCCGATGCTGCTCAGCGCCGCGCCGTTGCTGCACACGCCGCGGGTGAACCGGCTGCCCGCGACGGTGACCGGCCGCCCGTGGTACTGCGAGAGCGCGCGCACCGCGCCGCCGCCCAGGTCCGGCCCCGTCGGGTCGCAGCGGTTGCCGGTGAACGTGGAGTGGACGATCTTCAGCCGGCCGCCGCGGGCGAAGATCGCCCCGCCCCCGCCGCCGTCGAAGCGCTCGCCCGTCGCGTTGCCGTCCGCGAGGCGCAGGTTCTGGACCACGAGCTGCGGCGTGGCCTGGTCGTCGCAGTGCGAGGTCGTCCAGACCTGCCGGCGGTCGCACGTGTCCTGATAGAGGATGCGGCGCTTCCCGCCGCCGCTCAGCGTCACCCGCCCGCGACCGTCGAGCACGACCCGGCGGCTCGTGTTGACCACCTTCGCCGTCTGGCGCAGCACGATCCGCACCGGCCGCGGCCCGCAGCGGAACCGGATGATCCCGCCCCTGGCCACCGCCCGCACGACCGCGCGCGACGTGCAGCTGCGCGCCGTGCCGTGGCCGACCCAGCGGTCCGGGTGCGAGGTGTCCACGGCGCGCGCGGCGCGCGGGACCGCGACCGCGGCAGAAGCGGCCGCCGGCGCCAGCAGCGCCACAGCCAACCCCGCTGTGATTGCCAGGCGCATCCCGGCGCCCAATCTAGCGGCGGCGCAGGAAGGCCCGGGTGGCCCGCGCCGCGCCGTACTCGTAGGCGGCCGCGCCGACGTTCGTGCCCGCGAGGAAGACGAGGGCGCTGGCCGTCGTGACCACGCTGCTGAGCAGCGAGGCGCCGAGCGCGCCCGCGTAGTACGGGACCTCCTTGGCCGCCTCGGTCAGCAGGTAGCCGCCGGACGCGGCGACGCGCTGCCCCCGCGGGCCGGCGCGGCGCGCGCCCGCGATGTCGAACGCCGCCTTGGACAGGACGTTCGTGCTGACGCCGGTGCCGGTGAGCAGCGCCCAGTTCGCCGCGAGGTTGGCCCGCAGCCCGGCCGCCCACAGCAGGTAGGTGCCCGCCAGCACGCTCAGCAGCGCGGCGGGGCCCAGCCCGGCGAGCAGCCCCGAGGCCGCCAGCGCGCCGCCGACCGCGGTGGCGAACGCGTCGAGCGCATAGGTCGAGGCGGCGGTGGCCGCCAGCGTGACCACCCACGCACGGCGGCTCGGGGCGGCGCGGCGCTTGGAGGCGAGCTGGGCGGTCATCCCGATCGCCGAAGCTACGGCCGCCCCGGCGCCCGGTCATCGCCCGCCGGGGTGGTTCGCCTCACCCCCGTTTAAACGCGGAAAGCCCACCCGTGGGTGGACTCTCGGCCATCAGAAGATCCGGCGGTTTGCAACTGGAAAGGGGACGTTCTTACGAAGGTCTCGCCCTCGGGTTGCCATCGCTGTCTGACCCCACCAGCGTAGCGCGTCCGCGCGACGGCGCGGCGTTCGTAGGATGCACCGGCGTGGGAGATCACCTCATCGTCCTTCACTCGGCCGTCCGCGGCTGCCCCGGCTATGACCGCCACGAGACGCCGTCGATGCTGATGCACGGCGCGTCGGTGGCCCAGGACACCGAGCACGGCCGCGCCGTCACGGCGCAGCTGACCCGGCGCCACGGAACGCTCGAGGAGGCGATCGACGCCGGGCAGTTCGGCCTCAGCGCCGCCGGGGTGACCCGGGGCGTCCGCCGCCAGGCACGCGCGGCGTGCGAGGACTACTTCTACGACCGGCTCGGCCTGAGCCCGGACTACGAGCCGCAGCCGCTCACCGAGCTCGGGCAGGGCATGGGGCCCCTGTCCGATCAGATGGCCAAGCTCCTGGAGGACATCGTCGAGCTCGTGGTCGACGGCGACTACGAGGAGCTGCGCGAGCTCTCGCGCGGCCAGCTCGACGTCGAGGACCTGCGCCGGCGGGTCGAGGACGACTGCCCGGAGGCGCTCGTGCTGCCGCCGCGCGAGATCTACCGGGTCGAGGCGGTCACCCGCACCGACGAGCCCGACGAGCCGGACTGGACGTACTTCCTCGAGCTGTGGACCGAGGACGGGCCGGCGCGCCTGCACATCGAGGGCTTCATCGTCGAGGAGTCCGACGGGCGGCTGCAGGCGTCGTTCAACGACATCCTGCCCTGACGCTCAGGTCGGCTCGGCGGCGGGCACGTCGACCAGCCGCGGCGCGTCCCCGCCGGCGGTCACGAGGTGGCAGGCGACGAGGTGCTCGCCGCCGGCGTCGCGCAGCTCCGGCTCCTCCTCGACCGAGCGCGGCGCGGAGCGGTCGGCCACCGGGCAGCGGGTGCGGAAGCGGCAGCCTGAGGGCGGGTCGAGCGGGCTCGGGATGTCGCCCTCGAGCACGATCCGCTTGCGGCTGCGCTGGACCAGCGGGTCGGGGACGACGGCGGCCGACAGCAGCGCCTGCGTGTAGGGGTGCTTGGGGTCGCCGAAGACGTCGGCGCGCGCGCCGCTCTCGACGATCTTGCCGAGGTACATCACCGCCACGCGGTCGCAGAAGTACTCCACCGTGGACAGGTCGTGGGTGATGAACAGGCAGGCGAAGCCCATGTCCTCCTGGATGTCGCGCAGCAGGTTCAGCACCGCCGCCTGCACGCTCACATCGAGGGCCGAGATCGGCTCGTCGGCGATCAGCAGGCTCGGCCGCAGGCTGAGGGCGCGGGCGATGCCGACGCGCTGGCGCTGGCCGCCGGAGAGCTCGTGCGGGTAGCGGTAGCGCAGCTCGGCGCGCAGGCCGACGCGGTCGAAGAGCTCCGCGACGCGGCCGTCCAGGTCGCGCCCGCTCGTCACCCGGTGCAGCCGCAGCGGCTCGCCGACGATGTCCCCGGCGGTCATGCGCGGGTTCAGCGAGGAGAACGGGTCCTGGAAGACCATGTGCATGTCGCGCCGCAGCGGGCGCATGGCCCGGCGCGAGAGGTGCGTGATGTCGCGCCCCGCGAGCACGATCCGGCCGTCGGTCGGCTCGACCAGCCGCATCACGCAGTTGGCCACGGTCGACTTGCCGCTGCCCGACTCGCCCACCAGCCCGAGGACCTCGCCGGGCGCGATCGAGAACGAGACGCCGTCGACGGCGCGCACCGCCCCGCGGCTGCGCCCCATCCCCGAGGACGCGTCGAAGTGCTTGACGAGGTCCGTGACCTCCAGCGCCGGGCCGCTCACGGCCGCCACCCCTCCGGCCACGGCTCCTCGCCCGGATGGAAGCACGCCACCAGGTGCTGGGGCCGCAGCGCCTCCAGCCGCGGCACCGCGCTGCGCGAGCGCTCGTCCGCGCGCGGGCAGCGGTCGGCGAACGCGCAGGCGCGCGGCAGCTCGGCCAGCGACGGGACCATGCCCGGGATCTCCTGCAGCCGGCGCCCGTTCCCGGCGCCCGGACGCGGGATCGCCGCCATCAGCCCGACCGTGTAGGGGTGCAGCGGGTGGGCGAAGAGCTCCTCGACCGGTGCCTCCTCGACCTTGCGCCCCGCGTACATGACGACCACGCGGTCGGCGATGTCGGCCACCACGCCCAGGTCGTGCGTGATCAGCACGATGGCCGTGTCCAGGCGCTGGCGCAGGTCGCGCATCAGGTCGAGGATCCCCGCCTGGATCGTCACGTCCAGCGCCGTCGTCGGCTCGTCGGCGATCAGCACCTGCGGGTCGCAGGCCAGCGCCATCGCGATCATCACACGCTGGCGCATGCCGCCCGAGAGCTGGTGCGGGTACTCGTCGACGCGCCGCGCCGGCGCCGGGATGCCCACCAGCTCCAGCAGCTCCAGCGTGCGGTCGCGCTCGGCCCCGCCCTTGAGGCCGATGTGGCGCCGCAGCACCTCGCCGATCTGGCGCCCGACTGTGTAGGCCGGGTTCAGAGACGTCATCGGCTCCTGGAAGACGAACGAGATCTCCTTCCCGCGCACCGAGCGGATCGCCCGGCCGTCCATGGCCAGCAGGTCGCGCCCGGCGAAGCGCGCCTGCCCGCTGACCGTCGCGGCCGGCGGCAGCAGCTGCAGCAGCGACATCGCGGTCACGCTCTTGCCGCAGCCGGACTCGCCCACGATGGCCAGCACCTCCCGCGGCTCGAGCGTGAACGACACCTTGTCCACGGCGTGCACGGCGCCGTCGTCGCCGTCGAAGCGCACCGACAGGTCCTCGACCTCCAACAGCGCCATCAGTCTCTCGTCCTGGGGTCGAGCATGTCGCGCAGGCCGTCGCCCAGCAGGTTGAACGACAGCGTCGCCAGGAAGATGCACAGGCCGGGGAGGATCACGAGCCGCGGCTGGGAGCTGATGAAGTTCTGGCCGTCCACGAGCATCACGCCCCACGACGGGGTCGGCGGCTGGACGCCGACGCCGAGGTAGGACAGCACCGCCTCGCCGATGATCGCCGTCGGGATCAGCACGGTCGCCTGGACGATCAGGGTGCTGGCCATGTTCGGCAGGATGTGGCGGCCGAGGATCGTCCGGTCGCTCGCGCCGTTGGCCACCGCCGCGCGCACGTAGTCCTCCTCGCGCAGGGACAGCGCCTCGCCGCGCACGACGCGGATCAGCAGCGGGATCACCGCGATGCCGAGCGCGAGGGTCGCGTTGGTCAGCGACGGCCCGAGGATGGCGGCCAGGCCGACGGCCAGGATCAGGAACGGGAAGGCGAGCAGCACGTCGGTGATGCGCGAGATCACCGGGTCGATCCAGCCGCGGTAGTAGCCCGCCGCCAGGCCGATCGGCACCGCGACGACGAGCGCCAGCAGCGTCGAGAAGACGCCGGCCTCGATCGACACGCGAGCGCTGTAGATGAGCCGCGAGAGGATGTCGCGGCCCAGCTCGTCGGTGCCGAGCAGGTGCTTGGACGACGGGCCCTTCAGCGCGGCGGTGAAGTCGCTGGCGGCCGGGTCGTAGGGCGCGATCACCGGCGCGAGGATCGCCACCAGCACGAACACCAGCGCGATCACGAGGCCGGCCACGGCCAGCGGGCGCCGCAGCAGGCGCCGGCGCATCCGCCGCCGTTGGCGGGCGCGGGGGGAGAGCAGCGCGACCTCGGTGACGCTCATGAGGGCCGCGCGGCCACCCGGATGCGCGGGTTCAGGTAGGAGTAGAGGATGTCGACCATCAGGTTCGCCAGCACGTACCCGACCGCCGCCACCAGCACCACCCCCTCGATCAGCGAGTAGTCGCGCTGCTGGATGGCCTGGACGGTCAGCCGCCCGAAGCCGGGGATGACGAAGATCTGCTCGGTGACCACGGCGCCCGAGATGAACACGCCCAGCTGCACGCCGGCCAGGGTGACCACCGTCAGCATGCTGTTGCGCAGCGCGTGCCCGGCCACGACCTGGCGCTCGCTGAGCCCCTTGGCGCGCGCCGTGCGCACGTAGTCGGTCCCCAGCGACTCGAGCATCGACGAGCGCATCTGGCGCATGACCACGGCCGAGAAGCCGGTGCCGAGCACCACCGCGGGCATGATCATCCGCTCCAGGTTGCCGATCGGATCCTCGAAGAACGACACATAGCCCGAGGCGGGCAGCCAGCCGAGCTTGACGGCGAACAGCAGGATGAACAGCAGCCCGAGCCAGAAGTGCGGCACCGAGAGCCCCACCAGCGCGAACGCGCTGCCCGTGTAGTCCGCGACCGAGCCGCGCTTCACCGCCGCGGCGATCCCGGCCGGCAACCCGAGCAGCAGCGCCACGAAGATGCTCAGGAACGCGAGCTCGAGCGTGATCGGGATCCGGCTGAGGATCGTGGGGCCGATCTCCAGGCCGCTGCGGCCGGCCTGGCCGAAGTCGCCGCGCACGACGTGCCCCAGCCAGGTGACGTATTGCACCGGCAGCGGCTTGTCGAGCCCGTACTTGTGGCGGACGAACTCCAGCACCGCCGGGTCGCGGTTCTCGCCGGCCAGCGCGAGCGCCGTGTCGCCCGGAAGCGCACGCACGCCCGCGAAGACCAGCATGGTCGCGAGGAGCACCACCAGCAGCGATGCCCCGACGCGGCGGACGACGAAGACGCCCACTAGCCCGTCAGCCCTGCCTCCTTGAAGCGCAGGAGGCCGTCGCCGTAGAACTGCACGCCCGCCACCTTACGGCTTGCCCCGAGGTAGAGCTTGTCGTGCCAGATGTAGAGCAGCGGCGCGTCGTCGGCGATCAGCTTCTCGATCTGCGAGTAGATCTGCTTGCGCTTGTCCTGGTCGAGCGTGGTGCGCGACTGGTCGAGCAGCTGGTCCATCTGCGGATTGGAGTAGCCGCTGTCGTTCAGCGAGCCCTTGGTGTCCACGAACTCGTGGATGTTGCCGTCCGGGTCGACGCGCCCCGACCAGCCGATCAGGCTCGTGTCGAACGTGCCGGCGTCCTGCTTGTCGAGCTGGGCGGTGAACTCGGTCGGCTGCAGCTTGACGTTGAACCCGGCCTCCTTGGCCATCGACTGGATGGCCTGGGCGATCCGCTGCTGGCGGGCGTCGCCGGCGCCGATCATCAGCGACACGGGGATCGGGGTCTTCACGCCGCTCTGCGACACGAGCTGCTTGGCCTTGGCCAGGTTGCGGCCCGGGCACTGCAGGTTGGGGTCGTGCCACGGGCTGACCGGTGAGATCGGCCCGCAGCCCGGGACCCCTCCGCCCTGGAGCGCGACCTTGGTGATCACGTTCGGGTCGATGGCCAGGCCGAGCGCCTGGCGCAGCTCCTTGTGCTGGCCCAGCGGCGTGTTGACCGGGTGGTAGGGCTTGCCCAGGCCGCTCGCGTTGCCGACGTTGATCGTGATCCCCTGGTAGCCCAGCGACGTGCGGGTGATCAGCTGGAGGTTCGGGTCGCTCTTGATCTGCGGGATGTCGGTGGCGTCGAGCCGCTCGGCCACGTCGACGTCGCCCGAGCGCAGGTTCTGCGCCCGCGCGTTGGGCTCGGTGATGATCTTGAAGACCAGCTTGTCGAGCTTGACCTTGCTCGCGTCGTAGTAGTCCGGCGCCTTCTTGAGCACGATCTGGTCGCCCTCGGTACGGCTGACGAACTGGAACGGGGCGACGCAGACGGGATCCTGGGAGAACTTGTCGCCGAGCTTCTTCAGCTGGGCGGGCGACATGATCATGCCGGAGCGGTCGGCGAGCAGCGACGTGAGCGGCGCGAACGCCTGATCGAGCGTCAGCTGGACGGTCGAGGGATCCACCACCTTGACCGCGGTGACCGGCGCGAGCTCTGAGGCGCGCGCCGAGTTCGCCAGCTTGCGATGGCGGTCGAGCGACGTCTTGACGGCGGCGGCGTCGAGCTTGGTCCCGTCGTTGAACTTGAGCCCCTGGCGGATCCTGATCGTGACCGTCTTGCCGCCGTTGGAGAACTTGGGCATGCCCGCCGCGAGCTGGGGAACGATGTTCAGGCTCGAGTCGACGTCGTAGAGCTTCTCGCACAGGTTGGCGAAGACGATGCGCCCGACGAAGGTGCGCGCGAGCGTCGGGTCGAGCATGTCCGGATCCTCGGCCAGCGCGACCGTGAGCGTGCCGCCCTTGTTGATCGAGCCGCTGTTAGGCGCGCCGCCGCTGCCCCCGCCGCCCGAGCCGCCACCGCCGCTATTGCCGCTGCCGCATCCCGCGGCGACCAGCGCAAGCACGAAGGCGGCGAGCGCCGCAGCGCTCGCTGTTGAGATCCGCCGCATGGTCCGCTCCTCTCGACTCCAGCCGTCCGAAAGGGTAATTTGGATACAAGTTGACGTCAAGTGGATACAGAAGCGGGCGCGGCGGCGCGGTTGACGACCTCGCCGCGAGCATCCAGGCGCGGATCATGAGCGGGGAGATCCCCGTCGGCGCGCGCCTGCGGCAGGAGCACCTGGCGGCGGAGTACTCGGTCAGCCGCACCCCGGTGCGCGAGGCGCTGCGCAAACTGCAGGCCACGGGCACCGTCCTGCTGCGTCCCAACCAGGGCGCGATCGTGCGCGGCCCGACGGTGCGCGACATCCGCGAGGCCTACGAGGTGCGCGCCGAGCTCGAGGCGCTCGCCGCCGAGCTCGCCGCCTCGTGGATCACCGGCGCGGACCTCGAGCGCATGCGCACGGCCGAGGAGGCCTTCGGCCGTGCCGCCGAGCGGCTCGGCCGGCGCCCGCCGGCCGAGCTCGCGGACGCCGGCGGCGACTGGTCACAGGCGAACGACCTCTTCCACGAAGCCGTGCTCGCCGGCGCCGGCAACGCCCGGCTCACCGAGATGGTGCTCGACCTGCACCGCACGTTCCCGCGCGGGCTGACCTGGAAGGCGCTGATGGAGGACGGGCGGCTCCTGCACGAGAACGCCGGCGAGCACCGGGCGATCCGCGAGGCGATCGAGGCCCGCGACGGCGTCGAGGCGCGCGGGCACATGCGCCGTCACGTCCTGCACGCCGGCGAGCTGATCGCCCGCTGGTTCGAGCGCCACGGCGCGGCGGCGGCGGCGCGGCCCGCTGCCGACTGGCGCCGTTGAGCTACTGGCTCTCGACAGCTTCCGCGGGCGCCTCGGGCTGAGGCTCCGGGACGTCGCCGTCGCGCAGCGACCAGAGCCGGACCTTGGCCTTGCGGCCGCGCACCTCCACCTCGCCGACGGGCACGAGGTCCTCGGCCGGGCGGGTGAGCATCTGGTGCGTCGAGTCCGAGACGTAGAGCTGGTGCGGCGTGCCCTTGGTCATGCCCTCCAGCCGCGCCGCGGTGTTGGTGGTGTCGCCCAGGGCGGTGTACTCGAGCCTTCGTTCTGAGCCCACGTTGCCGGACATGACCGGGCCGCTGTTGAGGCCGATGCCCATCTTGAAGCCGTCGTGCAGGCCCTGGTCGCGCAGCCACTGGTTGAAGCCCTGCAGCCGCTCGAGCATCTCGCGCGACGCCTCCAGCGCGCGGTCGGCGTGGTCGTCCTGCTGCAGCGGCGCGCCGAACACGGCCATGATGCCGTCGCCCATGTAGGCCACCAGCGTGCCGCCGTGGTCGAGGATCGCCTCGCTCATCGCGGTCAGGTAGCGGTTGAGCGCCTCGATCACCTGCTCCGGCTCGAGCGTCTCGCTGAAGCTCGTGAAGCCGCGCAGGTCGCTGAACAGCACCGTGGCCGCCCGGCGCACGCCGCCCAGCCGCACCCCGTCGGCGTCGGCCAGCACCTGGTCGACCACGGTCTCGGGGACGAAGCGCGCGAACGCGTCGCGGGCCTGCTCGCGCTCGAAGGCCACGGTCAGGCCGTTGATCGCCGCCGTGGCCAGCAGCGCGAGGACGCCGGCGACCAGCGCGTAGACGAAGCCGACCGCGAGCGCGGTACGCAGGCCGGTGCGCAAGGCCACGAACGGCGTGATCACCGAGAGGGCGATGATCAGCAGGATGTTCAGCCACTTCGGCGCATCGTGCAGCGGGAAGCCGGCCAGCGCGGTGGCGATC